>JAZSRE010000137.1:0-9407 GCA_045538345.1 Clostridia bacterium | reverse complement strand
TATGTTAATTTTATTTTATGAGGTGTTTATATGGCTGTAATTAATGTAACGGATAAGAATTTTCAAAAAGTGGTTATGGGTTGTGATGCAACTGTAGTAGTAGATTTTTGGGCAGATTGGTGTAATCCCTGTAAAGTACTTTTGCTTGCCATTGAAGAATTTTCTGATGCACATCAGGAAGTTAAGGTGTGTAAGGTAAATGTGGATGAGGAAGAAGAGCTTGCATCAAAATTTGAAATTATGAGCATTCCTACACTTATGGTTTTCAAAGAAGGTAAAATAACAAACAGGTCAACAGGGCTAAAGACAGTTCAGCAAATAGAGGACATGCTATGAATAAAATATATGATGTAATTATAATTGGCGGTGGTCCTGCAGGTTGTACTGCAGGGCTTTATTGCGCACGTGCGGGGCTTGATACATTGGTAATAGAAAAAATGGCTTTTGGCGGGCAAATGTGCCTTGCACACAGTATAGAAAACTATCCTGGTGCAGATGATGGGATTGATGGTATTACATTAGGGGATAAAATGAAAAATGTTGCAGAAAGGTATGGAGCAACATTTAAAACTGCAGATGTAAAGGCTGTTAGCTTTATAGACAAAATAAAGAAAATAAATTTAGGTAATGAAATTTTGTATGGAAAAACTGTTGTAATTTCAACGGGAGCCAGTCATAAAAAGCTTGGCATTGCAAATGAGGAACAACTTACAGGCATGGGTGTAAGCTATTGTGCCACCTGCGACGGTATGTTTTATAAAAATAAAACGGTTGTTGTTGTGGGAGGGGGTAATTCTGCCCTATCAGACGCCTTGTACCTTTCCAAAATATGCAAAAAGATTTATCTGGTTCACAGGAGAGAAGCCTTAAAGGCGTCAAAGGTTTATATTAATCAACTTAAAAATGCAGATAATGTAGAGATTTATTTTAATACTGTACTTGAAAAACTTTTGGGAGAAAACAAATTAAAAGGAGTTATAACAAAAAATGTTAAAAATTCAGAATTTAAAAATATAAAATGTGACGGGCTTTTTATTTGTATTGGCAGAAGTCCCGAAACAGAAATTTTTAAAGGTAAAATCGCCATTGATAAAGGTGGTTATATAATAGGGGATGAAACTACAAAGACAAGTGCAGAAGGGGTTTTTGTGGCAGGAGATGTACGCACAAAGGATGTTCGGCAAATAGTAACAGCAACCGCCGACGGGGCAGTTGCTGCTCATTTTATTGAAGAATATTTATTTTGTTAAATACACATTTTTTCAAAGCGTATTGCAGACTGTGCCAAATCTTTTACTCCCTCAAACACATTTTCGGGGGTATAGTCTTTTAAATATGTTTCCGCTTCAAGTGTGTAATAACCATCATAATTAACTTCCTTAAGTGCCCGTGCCACTGCGTCAAAATCAATATTTAATGAAAATGGAATTTGATGAGAGTCACTTAATCCGTCAACATCGTGGATGTGAAGGGCCTTAAGTCTAGGACCTAACGCTTTTATCATTTCGGGTGCACTTGTATCAAGGCCTTTTAATTCCGCATATCCTATATCAAAGCAGGCAACAAGGAAGTCGTCATTTACTAAATCTATATGTTTGCAAAAATCTTCAGGGCTTGAACATGCTGCGTGGGCAAAGCACCCTTTTTCTCTGTTTCTTCCCCACATATTTTCTGCGGCAATTTTTACATTTACTTCCTTTGCAAAGTCAATAAGGCTAAAATACATCTCTGCATTTTCCTCGGCGGATTTGTAGTTGTCGGGATGTATTATACATATTTCACCGCCTGCTTCTGCAGTGCATTCCAAAGCTCTTTTTAAAAAGTCGTGAATGTTTTTTATGTAGCTTGGGAAAGGCGCATGTGACTGGTTGCATTTTATACCATTGTCAATGCCAATTTGTTTTAATTTTCTTGCAAATTTCAAATAGTCTTTACCGCCAAGCGGATGATCTGCAGGCAAAAATAATTCGGTGGTTGGGTCATATTTGCACATTGCAAGCATTGAAAAATCCCATGCATCAAAGCCTGCCTTTGCTATGTATTCGACAGCTCTTTCCTCGCCTATAATTTTGGCTATGGAACGGGTTTCTGTTGATGTTTTCATAAAAGTTCCTCTTTTCATTTGTAGTATACATCAATGATATAATTTATTGATATAAAAGTCAATAAAATAGTTAAAATCAGTCTGCATCTATGTATTGAATTAAAAATAAAAATCCCAGAGTTAAGATTAATGGAACATCTCTTTTTTCTTTATCTTCTGCTAAAAGTATAATTATAAGTGCAATTAAAATTATATCATCATTTGAAAGCTTATCTATAAAGCCTAGTGAAACCTGATTTCTGGGTTTTTCTTTTTTGAATTCCTGTGGTTTGGGAGGTGGTGTATGTACAGTGTTTTTGGATTTTTCAAAAGGACTTTCATATCTTTTATATACCAAAAAATCACTCCTGTCCGTTAAATGTTTTTAAAATTGCAGGAAGCTTGCATATACTCAGAAGTCGGATTGCAGTTTCAAGCCGCGCACTGCGTGTATTGCTAAGGTAAGGTTTAAGGGCAAGCAAAAGCTGGCTTCTTGGGTCATCGCGTCGTTGAAAAGTATCCATAACACTTTTCATTTTAATTATATTTTCGGCATTGAAAACAGGGTCTTGCTCTGTGGGTACAGAGCCTTCGCCTATTCCAAATGAACCAAGCATATTTTCCAAATCCTTTTTGCCTTCGTCAGAGGATAGCATATTTTGAAGCTGATTTATGGCATTGGTAAGATTATCTTCCATGTTTTTTACCTCTTTCCGTTAAGAAATGAATTTAGTTGTTTTAAAATATCGGGATTGTTAAGTTGTTGCAAAAGAAGTTCCTTTGAAATACTGTTAGAGCTTAATTTACCTAATTGGTTTATGAGATTTTCTCTTTCGGCGGGAGTTATTTTATTAAGCAGATTTTTGCCTTCTTGGGTATTTCCAAGCCTGGTTACAGCCTCTTTTAGTTTAGGGTCGTTAAGACCTTTTGCAAATTCATTGATATCCATATATAACCCTCCGTTCGTTATAAACGCCATACTAAAAAGTATGGCGTCTTAATACTTTTTATAACCTTTAGCAATAGAAAAGAATAAGAAAAATTATGATAAAAAACAAAATGTTGGAATTGCCGTTACACATAATCTGCACCTCCGAATTTTTTTATTTACACTACATATTATGCAAACCTTTACAATATGTGAAAATTATGTAAAAACAATTGATTTTTAAAAGTAAATTTGTTATAATATAATGTATGAAAATTTTAGTTGTTTCAGATACTCACAGAGATACAAATAAGGTTATAAATATACTCCATAGCATAGGGGATATTACCAATGTGGTACACCTGGGGGATATGGTACGGGATACTGATGAAATACAGGAGGTGTTTCCCGAAAAAACATACCACAAAATTCAGGGTAATAACGATATGCTTAGTTTTGCTAAATCCGAAATGTTGCTTTGTCTTTGCGGGCATAATATATTTGCAACACACGGACACGCTTACGGAGTAAGGGGAGGAGTTTCGCTTCTTGCAAAAAGGGCATCACAGATAGGTTGTGATATTGCTCTTTTCGGACATACCCATAGTTATACTGATGAAACAGTAATGGGTGTAAGATGTTTAAACCCATCCAACAAAGGATATTTTATAATTACAGATGAAAAAATCGAGTTTTTTGAATTTTAAACAGAATGGACGGTATAATAATGAATCACGAAGAATTTGTGAAAAATCATCCGAAGGGTCATTTTTGTCAGTCTGAAAAATGGGCCAAGCTTAAGGACAACTGGAAAAATGAAGTTGTTACTGTTGAGGACGAAAATGGAAATATTAAAGGTATGATGAGCATTTTAATTCGTAAAATGCCTGTTGTGCCATATACAATGATGTATGCTCCACGCGGCCCTGTTTGTGATGTACACGACAAGGATACTATTATGGAGCTTACCAAAAAAGTTAAGGAACTTGCGAAAAAGTATAATGCCTATGTTATGAAGATAGACCCTGATGTAAGTGTTAATGATAAGGAATTTATGCAGATAATGGCCGAATGCGGTTACAAGCTTCAAAAGACAGGCAAAAATTTTGAAGGTATTCAGCCAAAATTTGTTTTTCGACTTAATGTTGAAGGAAAAACAGAGGACGAAATTTTTGCCCAGTTCCATACTGAAAACAGAAGAAAAATCCGTATTGCCCGTGATAAGTCGGGGGTAGAGGTTAAAATAGGTACAAGGGAAGATTTGCCTGAATTCCATAAAATTATGGTTGAAACAGGGCTTCGTGATGAATTTGTAGTGCGTACACTTGATTATTTTGAAAAGATGTATGACTGTTTCGCACCTGAAAATTTGCGCCTTTATTGTGCATATCTTGACGGAAAAATGATTGCTGGCACAATAGCAATTTTATATGGTGATAAGGTTTGGTACTTATATGGTGCAAGTTCTAATGATAACAGAAAGGCTATGCCTAACTATTTGTTACAGTGGGAAATGATTCGCTGGTCCATTGAGGCAGGTTGTAAGATATACGATTTTCGCGGTGTATCGGGGGATATAAGCGAGGATAATCCTCTTTATGGACTTTACAGATTTAAAAAACGCTTTGGTGGAGATTTTGTAGAGTTTGTTGGAGAATATGAACTTCCTATAAAACCTGTTGTAGGCATGCTTGTAGACAAAGCATTGCATTTTGCAATAGAGCTTAGAAGAAAATTATTTGTACTGAAAGGTAAAAAGTAATGAAATATCTTGAGATAAAAAAAGATGATTTAATCTTTAATATCGAAAAGTTGAAAAATCATTGTGCACCTGCAAAAATTATTGCAGTTCTAAAGGGTAATGCCTATGGACTTGATATGGTTAAAATGGGGCACGTCCTTTTGGAAAATGGTGTGGATTTATTTGCGGTAAGTGAGCTTTCGGAAGCCCTTGCTTTGCGTGAAGCGGGTTTTGAAAATGAAATTATATTGCTTACGCCAACAAATGATGTTGATGAAGCAAAAATAATTGCCGACAACAAAATTACCGCAACTATAGCAAGTGTTGAAAGCGCAAGGCTTTTAAACAGCATTGGTTTGCCCGTAAATGCACATATTAAAATAGATACAGGCTTTGGCAGATATGGTTTTTATAAAGAGGAACTTACAGATAAGCTTAAGGATTTTGAAAACATAACATACAAAGGTGTGTTTTCACACTTTTCAAATTCCTTTGGTGATGATGTGGGTTATTCTAAAAAACAATTTGCGGAATTTGAAGATGCAGTAAAAAAACTTACCGAGCTTGGTATAAACCCTGAACTTAAACATATTTGCAATTCATGCGGGGCAATTCGGTTTGATTTTGCAAGAATGAATGCTGTAAGGGTTGGTTCTGCTTTTTTAGGCAGGCTACCTATACCAAATACTTTGGGTTTGAAAAAGCTTGTTAAGTTAAAGTGCAGTGTTTCGCAAACACGTCATCTTAAAAAGGGGTCGGTTGTTGGTTATGCAAACACCTATGTAACCAAAAAGGATACCGATGTGGCAATTATACCTGTTGGTTATAAAGACGGTTTTGGAGTACAAAAGTCCAATGATGTTTTTAGGTTTATAGATATTCTGCGTTATATGTTTGCGGATTTTAAAATGTGGAAAAAAAGAATATGGGTTGAAATTAACGGTAAAAATTACCCCGTAATAGGAAGAATAAGTATGCACAATATTGTTGTTGATATAACCGGGGCAAGCGTACAGGTTGGGGATGTTGCAACACTGGATTGCAACCCGATTTTGATAAAAAGTGAAATTGAAAGAATATATACAGACGGAGGTATGGGCAATGAGTGAAAAATTTTATATAACAACTGCCATTGCGTACACATCAAGAAAACCACATATTGGTAATACTTATGAAATTGTACTTACTGATGCTTTGGCAAGATTTAAAAGAATGATTGGCAACGATGTATTCTTTTTGACAGGTACAGACGAGCATGGGCAGAAAATTCAGCAACTTGCCGAAGAAGCAGGGATAAATCCAAAGGAATATGTTGACAACGTAGCAGGCGAGGTCAGAAAGATATGGGACCTTATGAACACAAGCTACGATAAGTTTATAAGAACAACCGATGATTACCACGAGGATGCTGTACAAAAAATTTTCCAGAAGCTTTATGATCAGGGAGATATTTACAAGGGTGAATATGAAGGTTGGTATTGTGTACCTTGTGAAAGCTTTTTTACAGATACACAAATAGCTGAAGGTAATGTATGCCCGGACTGCGGACGTCCTGTACAGAAGGCAAAGGAAGAAGCTTATTTCTTTAAGATGAGCAAATATCAGGACAGACTTATGAAGTATATTGAGGAAAATCCTGACTTTATACAGCCTGAATCACGAAAAAAGGAAATGGTTAACAACTTCTTAAAACCGGGACTTCAGGACCTTTGCGTTTCCCGTACTTCATTTACCTGGGGTGTGCCTGTTAAAACAGACCCTGACCATGTAATTTATGTATGGATTGACGCACTTTCAAATTATATTACGGCACTTGGTTATTCTCCTGACAACAAGGGTGAACTTTACAACAAATACTGGCCTGCGGATGCACATATTATTGGTAAGGATATTTTGCGTTTCCATACAATATACTGGCCAATTATGCTTATGGCTTTGGGAGAGCCATTACCAAAGCAGATTTTTGGACACCCATGGCTTTTAAATGGTGCGGACAAAATGAGTAAGTCAAGGGGAAATGTAATGTATGCAGATGACCTTGTAAGACATTTTGGCGTTGACCCTATCCGTTATTATGTGCTTCACGAAATGCCTTTTGCACAGGACGGTACAATTACCTATGAAACTATTATAAGTCGTTACAATTCAGAACTTGCAAATACACTTGGTAACCTTGTTAACAGAACTATTGCAATGACAAACAAATATTTTGATGGTGTAGTTTCAAATCCAAAAGCAGTTGGGGACTTTGATAAGGATTTAATCGAAACCTGCAAAGCATCAAAGGAAAAATATTTTGATTTGATGAATAAATTCAGAATTGCTGATGCTATGGATGAAATTTGGACTATTGTTCGCAGAAGTAATAAATACATTGACGAAACAATGCCTTGGACACTTGCAAAGGATGAGGCGCAGAAGGATAGACTTGCAACAGTTTTATACAACCTTTTGGAAAGTATCCGTTATATTGCAGTAATGCTTCAGCCTATGATGCCGCAGACTGCAGAGCTTATTTTTGCATCACTTAACACAAGCCTTAATACATGGGAATCTATAGCAGATTTCGGCGGACTTTTGGAAGGTGAAAAGGTAGGGGAAGCAAAGCCTATGTTTGCCCGTATTGATGAAGAACAAAAGCTTGCAGAAATAGAGGCGGAAATTGAAGCAAATACTGAAAAAGAGCCTGAAATTGAACCAATAAAGCCTGAAATAGAGTTTGCAGATTTTGAAAAGCTTGACCTTCGTGTTGCAAAGGTACTTTCAGCCGAAAAGGTTGAAAAGGCAGATAAGCTTTTAAAGCTTACAGTTAAGCTTGGTAATGAGGAACGTACAGTAGTTTCAGGCATTGCAAAATTCTACAAGCCTGAAGAACTTGTGGGCAAAAATGTGGTTATGGTTGCAAACTTAAAGCCTGTTAAACTACGTGGTATCATGAGTAATGGTATGATTTTGGCAGTTGCAACAGATGATAAGCTTAATGTTTTGGAAGTTGATGGGGAATATCCAACAGGAACACAGGTGAGCTAAATGCTTTTTGATTCACATACTCATCTTGATGATGATAAATTTAACGAAGACCGAGAGGCGGTTATTGAAAAAATAAGACAAAGCGGAGTTTCGGGACTTGTAAATATAGGTTGTAATATTCCTACTTGCGAACAGTCAATAGCCCTTTCGGAAAAATATGACTTTATATATGCAACAGTAGGGTTTCATCCCTGCGATACGGGGGATATGACCGAGGAGCATATTGAAAAGTTAAGGGAATATGCAAATCATAAAAAGGTTGTTGCAATAGGTGAGATTGGTCTTGACTATCATTGGGATAACGTCCCTCGTGATGTTCAGAAATATTGGTTTGAACGGCAGATGAAGCTTGCCGAGGAACTTGATATGCCGGTTTCTATACACAACCGCGATGCACATGAGGATACATTTAACATCTGTAAAAATTCCCGTGCAAAGGGAATTGTCCATTGCTTTTCAGGCAGTAAGGAAATGGCGGCAGAGTTTGTAAAACTTGGCTACTATGTTTCTTTTGCAGGGCCTTTAACCTATAAAAACAATGTAAAATCCGTTGAAGCTGTAAAAGCGGTGCCTATTGACAGGTTGCTTATAGAAACTGATGCACCCTATCTTGCACCTGACGGGTTTAGGGGTAAGAGAAATGATAGTTCCTTAATTCGTTTCACTTGCGAAAAGCTTGCGCAGATAAAAGGCGTTTCATTTGAGGAAATGGCAAAACAAACTTTAGAAAATGCAAAGAAAGTATATAGAATAAAGTGATTTAAAGGGCTGATGCCCTCACAGCCACAACTGTTGAGGGTGTTGGCTTTTTGTGTATAAGGAGGAAAGAGTATGAAAATTTTAATGGTTGATGATGATGCCAATATTTGCGAATTGGTAAAGCTTTATCTTTTAAAAGCAGGGTATGAACCTCTTATTGCATACAACGGCGTAAAAGCCATGCAGATTTTCAGTGATGAACAACCGTCATTGGTTATACTGGACGTTATGCTTCCGGGGATGAGTGGAATAGACATTTGCAAAAATATTCGTAAGCTTTCAAATGTGCCTATTATTATGCTTACTGCAAAGGGTGAATTTGCTGACCGTATAACAGGTTTGGAGGCAGGTGCGGACGATTATGTGTGCAAGCCCTTTGACCCTAACGAACTTGTTGCCCGTATAAAGGCAGTGCTTAGAAGAACAGAAAGTGTAGAAACTGACAGTGGGGTTATTGAATACGATAATTTATCACTGGACATAATGAATTATACGTTGAAAATAAAAGGGGTAGATGTCGAAGCGCCTCCTAAGGAAATTGAACTTTTATACCACCTTGCATCAAACCCTAACAAGGTATTTACCCGCGACCAGCTTTTGAATGAGGTTTGGGGTTTTGAGTATGCAGGGGATACAACAAGAACCGTAGATGTACATGTAAAAAGAATAAGAGAAAAAATAGACGGTATTTCAAGTGAATGGGAACTTAAAACTGTATGGGGAGTTGGGTATAAATTTGAAGTTAAGGAAAAATAAAAGTATATTTTCAAGACTTATGAGGCTTTGCTTTGGGTTAATTGTAAAGTGTGCAGTGTTGATGAGCGGTATAAATATACTACTGACAATAAGATATCCAAATAAAGTCA
>JAZSRE010000143.1:0-1575 GCA_045538345.1 Clostridia bacterium | reverse complement strand
TATAATGAAAAGTCAGCAAAAAGCACTTAAAAGTTCAATATGTAGTCTGGGATTCTTTCTTTTAAATGTTTTCTTTAACATATTGTTTATTGTAGTTATGGAAATGGGAGCATTCGGGTCAATTTTAGGTGGAACATTAGCATATATAATATATACTGCTTATTTTATAATAGAGATGGTTGTAAAAAAGAAAATAGTATTTTGTTTGGATTGGGCTTTGTTGCGTAGTGCGTTAAAGTACTCAATTCCTATTATACCGCATAACCTATCTGCAAACATTGCTGTATTTGTATCAAAAATCCTGATAGGTGGTACAGCATCATTGGCAGGAGTCGGAATATATGCGGTTGCAAGTCAGTTTACAACTATTGCAGATACAGTACAATATTATGTAAGCAATGCATACGGGCCCTGGTTGTACGAAAAACTACATCATAAAGAAATTTCTTATAAAGAAACTATAAGAAGTACATCTCGTGTTTTGGCGGGAATTGTTGGTGCTATTATACTTGGTATTTCACTTTTTGCACAGGATTACATAATTTTATTTGTAGATAAAGCGTATATTGGGGCATGGGTATTTGTTCCGTTAATGGTAATGGTGTATGTAATTAAGATTGTGTATTTCTTTTATGTTGAAGTGTTATTTTATCACAAAAAAGCTTCCAGATTGTTGTTTACGGCTACACTTACAAGCAGTATCATCAATGTTGTATTTTCCTTTTTTATGATACCTGTGCTTGGTATATATGGAGCGATATTAGCTGATATTTTTGCTATGTTTATAAGGGTTGCCATTATAGTCGGTATAAGTATGAAGTTTGAGGATGTTGGTCTTCGGATAAAAGATTTTATTATAAATGCAATAAGTATTATAGTGTTTATTGGTGTGGGATTATTATTATCATTTGTTAAGTACCAGAGTATATTTTCTATATACAATTTTGCATATAAGATATTTGTTTTTGCTTTATATTGTTGTTACATTGTGGTTTCAAACAAAAAAACGTTTATTGGTTTTCTAAACTCCCTGAAAAACAGGAAAAGAAGTTAACCATTCATTTCTTAATATTATTTTTTTGATAGATAGGGGGATTTGTGATGAATGTGCTTCTGAATGGGGCAACTGCCGGCTCTAATTTTGGCGATTTTTTATTTGCCAAAGCATTTCAGGATTACGTAGGTGGTATTGTTGGTAAAGAAAATGTATATTGGTATAATTCCAGATATGCAATGTCTGATTTTTATGCAAGTAAATTAAACAATAATCAGACTAAACTTAAAAATATTGATGCACTCGTTTATATATCCGGAGGATATTTTTGCGGAAATGACAAAACCCTAAAGCATACAATAATTAGATATTTAAGTTATTTCCATGTGGGTATGAGATGTATTGCAAAAAAAATCCCTTATGCCATAATTGGTCTTGAAGTTGCAATACCTAAAAGTCGTTTTATGTATAAGGTGCAGAAAAAAATTTTGAAAAATGCTTCGGTTATTGTTGTAAGAAATCAAAATTCAATTGATGCTTTAAAGAAGTCGGAGGCCAAGCGGTCTTAGGAAGACAAGGTA
>JAZSRE010000114.1:0-4964 GCA_045538345.1 Clostridia bacterium | reverse complement strand
CATAAAATGGAGAAATGATATGAAAGAAAACAAACTTGTAGATTTATCAAAACAATTTGCGGTTGATATTATTAATCTGTGTACAGAGATAAAGGAAAACAAAAAAGGCAATGTACTGTTAAATCAGCTTTTGAGAAGCGGTACAAGCATCGGAGCTAATATTCATGAAGCAAATTATGCTGCAAGTAAAGCAGACTTTATAAATAAATTTCAAATTGCTTTAAAAGAGTGTTACGAAAGTGATTATTGGTTAGGACTTTTTAAAGATACTAAAATGATAACTGAAGAAGAATACATACAGATGTATGATAAATGTAGTAAAATCAGAAAATTGCTCATAGCATCAGTAACTACTGCAAAGAAGAAACAAACTGACAAATCTGTTTGAGGTGATGAAATGAAGAAATTTGAAAAGAGTATTAGAATAATACATATTGTTTTGTGTTTACTAAATGCGGGTTCTCTTTTCTTTGGAATAATGTTAATGACCGGTGGCGGAAATGATGTTTACACTTTTTTTAGAGAACTCAGTATTAGTTGTTGTTTTCCCGTGCTTATTTTAAGAATTGCATATTTGCAATACATTTTATTTGGACTTATTGCTATGTTTTCAATAGTTAACTATATTTTGAAAATCAGGCACAAAGAAATCGTAAGAAAAAATATTTGCATTGATTGTTCTTTGTGGTTAATAACAATTTTTGAATTGATTTATCTTGAACAATATTTTGCTAATATAATTTCATTTTAACCTGCATCTAAATCGTTCACTCATTTTAAAATGCATTTATAATGCTTGAGGAGAGAAATATATGAAAATTTCTGTATTGGATATTGCCACTTTGGGTTATGATTTAGACTTTAATTCTATTCAAAGGCTTGGTGAAGTAAAAATTTATGATGTTACCATGCAGGAAGATGTTGTAGAAAGAATTAAAGATGCAGAGGTACTTATTTTAAATAAGGTTAAACTCAACAGAGAAAATTTACCTTATGCAAAAAACTTGAAACTTATTTGTATAACTGCAACAGGCTTTGATAATGTTGATTTAGAATATTGTAGGGAACATAATATTGCAGTTTGTAACGTTACAGGCTATTCAAGGGACAGTGTTGTACAGCTTACTGTTGCACTTGCATTTTCCCTCACTACAAACTTGAGTACTTTTGATAGGTTTGTAAAATCGGGCAAGTATACAAACAGTGGTATTTTCAACTGTATAGAGCCCGTTTTTAGGGAGATGTCAGCTTTAACTTGGGGTGTTGTAGGCCTTGGAGATATTGGCACAAAGGTTGCCGATATTGCCAAGACTATGGGGTGCAGAGTTCTTGCGTATAAAAGGACACCTGTAAAAAAATACACTTGTGTAGATATAGATACACTTTGCCGCGAAAGTGATATTATAAGTATTCACATTCCGCTTAGCAAAGAAACATATCATTTAATTGACGAAAAACGCCTTTCTGAAATGAAAGATGGTGTTATTTTAATAAATGTAGCCCGTGGAGATGTAGTTGACGAGGAAGCGGTATGCAAGTCAGTAATAAATAAAAAAATTGGTGGGCTTGGCGTGGATGTATATTCTAAGGAGCCTATGCAACCCGACAGCCCTTATCAAAAAATTCTGGGTTGTGAAAATGTTGTTTTTACACCACATATGGCGTGGGGAGCAATAGATGCCAGAAAAAGATGTATAGATGAGGTAGCAAAAAATATTGAAAGTTTTCTGAATGGAGAAAAACGTTCAAGGCTGGTATAAACGGTATGATGTTTTTAGTTTAAATGTTATGGAAAGGAGATATAAGAGTATTGAAAACAGAAAAGAATATTAAGATTGCATTTCTTTTGAATTTTATATTTTCGGTTTTTGAGTTTGTTGGGGGATCGCTTACAGGAAGCGTTGCAATTATTTCCGACGCCATACACGATATTGGCGATGCGATAAGTATAGGGTTATCTTACTTTTTGGAACGCAAAAGCAAAAAACAACCGGATGAAATTTATACTTATGGATACAGAAGGTTTTCTGTTCTTGGAAGTTTAATAACAACCGTGATTTTGATTTGCGGTTCAGTTGCGGTTATATATAATGCAGTAATAAGAATATTTAACCCGGTAGAAATTGATTATGGAGGTATGATTATATTTGCAGTTTTTGGTGCAGGGGTAAATCTTTTGGCGGCTATGTTTACAAAAGAAGGGAATTCGCTTAACCAAAAAGCAGTTAACCTTCATATGATTGAAGATGTTTTGGGGTGGATTGTTGTTTTAATCGGTGCAGTTATTATGCGTTTTACCGATTTTGCAATTATAGATCCTATTATGTCTATTGGGGTTTCTGTATTTATACTTATAAATGCAATGAAAAATCTTATAAAAATAGAAAATATTTTTCTTGAAAAGTTGCCTTCAAATGTAGATGTTCAGGAAATAAGGGAACATATATTAGAAATTGACGGAGTCATGGGTGTTCACCATATTCATATATGGAGTTTGGATGGATACAACAATTATGCAACTATGCACATAGTTACAGACAATGAAGGGCATGAAATAAAGGAAAAGGTAAGAAAAGAACTTGACGAACATAATATATGCCATGCAACGTTGGAGCTTGAAACTACTGATGAACATTGCCACGATGAATGTTGTCATATTAAGCATAGTGATGGTTGCAACCACCATCACCATCATCATTAAAGGTGTTTTAATTTATGAAAAATGAACTAAGAAAAGAATTTAAGAAAAAAAGAGCAAATATGGATAAAGAAGAGGTTGTAGAAAAAAGCATCAAGGCCTGCAAAGTGTTTTTAGAAAGTGATTTTTATAAAAAATCACAGATAATAATGCTCTATATGCCTCTTGGAAACGAGATGGATACAACTGATATAATAAACAGTGCCTTTAAAGATGGCAAAAAACTTGTTTTTCCCGTTACTGATGAAGATACGGGCGCGATAACTCCCTGTTATGCCACGGAAGAAAGTGAGTTTGAAAAGGGCGGTTTTTCGGTAAGTGAGCCGTGTGATAAAAATGTTGCTAATGTAAAAGATATAGATGTTGTTATTGTACCCGGTATTGTTTTTGGGGAAAATGGTTCAAGAATAGGTTTTGGCAAGGGTTGTTATGATATGTTTTTGAAAAAAACTACTGCAACAAAAATTGGTTTTTGTTATGAATATCAGTTAGCTGAACATATCCCTGGTGAAATATATGATATTAAAATGGATTATATTATTACGGAAAAAGGCCTTAGAACTTGTGAAAATATGTGATTTTAACTGCGTAAAGAGTAATCTTTGCGCAGATTTTGTATAATATTATAAAAAAACAAAAAAATCTTTACTTGCGTAATTTTTTTATGGTATAATATAAGATGACTTTTTGTAAAATTGTATTCCGAGGAGGAATTTAGATGTATAAAATTACAAGAAAAAAAGAATTGAATCCAACAGTTACACTTATGGATATTGAAGCGCCTCTTGTTGCAAAAAAAGCAGAACCGGGGCAGTTTGTTATTCTTCGTGTAGATGAAGAAGGGGAAAGAATTCCTCTTACCATTGCGGATTATGACAGAAACGCAGGCACAGTTACAATTATTTTCCAGATTGTAGGGGCTACTACTGAAAAGCTTAACCACAAAAAAGAAGGGGAATACATAAGCGACTTTGTAGGACCTTTAGGTAAAAAAACTGAGACAGAAGGACTTAAAAAGGTTGCAGTTGTAGGAGGTGGTGTAGGTTGTGCTATTGCATTCCCTGTTGCCAAAAAACTTCATCAGCTTGGTTGTGAAGTACATTCCGTAGTAGGATTCAGAAACAAGGACCTTGTTATACTTGAAGATGAATTTGAGTCAGTAAGTAATGAAATGCGTATAATGACAGATGACGGAAGCCATGGTGAAAAAGGATTGGTTACAGATGCGCTTAAGTCACTTATAGAATCCGGCAACAAATATGACGAGGTTATAGTTATAGGCCCTGTTATTATGATGAAATTTGTATGCCTTCTTACAAAAGAATATGGCATTAAAACTGTTGTAAGTATGAACCCTGTTATGATTGACGGAACAGGTATGTGCGGTGGTTGCAGACTTACAGTTGGCGGAGAAACAAAATTTGCCTGCGTAGATGGACCTGAATTTGACGGCCATTTGGTTGATTTTGATGAGGCTATGAAACGTTCTGCAATGTACAGAGATTTTGAAAGACATGCACACGAAGAAACCTGCAACTTGTTTAAAAAGGAGGTTCAGTAATATGCCTAATATGTCTCTTAAAAAGAATGAAATGCCCTCTCAGGCACCTGATGTAAGAAATAAAAACTTCCTTGAGGTTGCTTTGGGTTATACGGAAGAACAAGCTATAGACGAAGCACAAAGATGCCTTAATTGTAAAAATAAGCCATGTGTAACAGGATGCCCTGTACAGATTGATATTCCTTCATTTGTGGCAGAAGTTGCTAAAGGTGATTTTGAGGCTGCTTATAAAATAATTACAAAATCAAGCTCACTTCCTGCAGTTTGCGGACGTGTTTGCCCTCAGGAATCACAGTGCGAAGGAAAGTGTGTAAGAGGTGTTAAGGGGGAACCCGTAGCTATTGGCAGACTTGAAAGATTTGTTGCGGACTGGCATATGGCAAATGTAACATCTGCCCCTGAAAAAGTGCCTTCAAACGGACACAAGGTTGCAATTATTGGTTCGGGTCCTTCAGGACTTACATGTGCAGGTGACCTTGCAAAGAAAGGTTATGACGTTACAGTTTTTGAAGCTTTTCACGTGGCTGGCGGAGTTTTGGTATATGGTATTCCCGAATTTCGTTTGCCAAAGGCTATTGTGCAGAAGGAAATCGACAACCTTAAAGCTTTGGGTGTAAAGGTTGAAACAAATATGGTTATCGGTAAGGTTCTTTCTATTGATGAACTTATGGAAGAATATAACTTTAAATATATTTACATAAATAC
>JAZSRE010000098.1:0-3799 GCA_045538345.1 Clostridia bacterium | reverse complement strand
GATTATTTTCTCTCAGCTTGCGTCTTTAATTGTAACCTTTTTGTTGTTGCCTATGTTTTCTTCAAGAATTAAGGATACAAATTCTAAAACAAAGCTTTTGGGTTTTGTTTTAAAACCATTTGATAAATTGATGAAAAAAGTATATTCACTATACGAAATTTTGCTTGTATGGTGCTTGCATAACAGAAAAAAAGTAATAAGCATTATAGCTGTTGCTTTGGTTATTGCACTTTTTGTTTTATCTCAACTTGGTATGACTTTGATGCCTGCATCCGATGAGGGCGTTTTGTCGGTTTCAATTGAACTTCCACAGGGGGCTTCACTGGAGGATTCTGATGCAATTTCTAAAAAAGCAGAATCACTTATAAAAGAAAATGAAAGTGTCAAGGATGTTTTTTCAACAGTAGGCTCGGGCGGTACGACAAGTATGCTTGGGGGTACTACAAGCAACAGGTCTACAATTACTGTTACACTAAATGAAAAGAGAAACAAAAGCACGGAGGATGTTGTTCAGGAAATTAGAGAAGCGGTTAAAAACATTTCTGGTGCACAAATTTCAGTGGAGGCATCAAGTACAATGATGTCAATGACATCTGATGCAATTGAATTTCAGTTTAGTGGAAGTGATGATAAAAATTTAGAAAAATTTATTTTGGATGCAGAAAAAATACTTGCATCAATAGATGGAGTTGTTGAAACATCAACTTCAATTTCTTCCCAGAAACAAGAAATAAAAATACAGGTTGATTCTTCCAAGGCATCAAGGTATGGTATGAATACAACTGTTGTATCAACTTATGTAAAAGGTGTGCTTGATGGTACTGTTGCATCCAAGTACAGCGAAAATGGTACAGAGTATGATATTATAGTTATGTACCCTGATAACTATGTTTCAAACTATAACGAGCTTAAAAATCTGCAGATTAAAACCCCGACAGGTCAGTGGATTTTACTTTCCGATATTGCAGATATTAAAATTTCAAATACTAGTGCTACCCTTACAAGAATAGACCAAAAAAGAGTAGTTACACTTTCGGGAAAACTTTATGATACAGATATGTCAACAGTAAACAGAAAGTTTACTAAAATAATTGAGGAAAAAGGTTTGCCAGAAGGCATAGGTTTTGTTACTTCCGGTACATTTGAGGTAATGATGGATGCTATGAAATCCTTATTTTTGGCTATTTTGTTAGGCATTTTACTGATGTATATGATTATGGCAGCACAGTTTGAAAGTGTAAAATTACCGTTTGTTATTCTTGTTACCGTGCCACTTGCTATAATAGGAGTTGTGCTTTCACTTGTTGTTGGCTGGAATCCTTTGTCTGTGGTAGGATGTATAGGTATTTTAATGCTTATGGGTATTATTGTTAACAATGCAATTGTACTTATTGACTTTATTAAGGTTACAAAAACAGAAAACCCCGATTTTAACAGGGTGGAAATTCTTGTACACGCAGGTAAAACACGTTTAAGACCTATTCTTATGACCAGCCTTACCTCTGTACTTGGATTTTTGCCAATGGCGTTGTCTAATGCAAGCGGTTCTGAAATGATGAAACCTTTGGCAACCGTTCTTGTTGGCGGACTTTTGGTGGGTACTTTGCTTACTTTGTTTGTAATACCTGTTTTCTATACTGTTTTTGATGACAAAGGTATGGGTAAAAAATCAGAAAAAGTTAAAACAGCATAAATATAAAAACCTTCTATTTGTTAAAATAGAAGGTTTTGTTTTAATTTTCAAGGCAAATTGTAAATGGGCCGTCATTTATAAGTTCAACCTGCATATCTGCTCCAAATTCACCATGCTCTACACTGCCAAACTCTTTTTCGCACTGTGAAAGGAAAAAGTTGTATAAATTTTCTGCCATTTGCGGGGGTGCGGCATCTGCAAAACTTGGGCGTGTACCTTTTTTGCAGTCTGCATATAAGGTAAACTGTGAAACTACCAAAACCTTGCCGTTTACCTGTTCTAAGTTTAAATTTGTCTTTCCGTTTTCATCTTCAAAAAGCCTTAGCTTTTTTATTTTTTCAATCATACTTGTGGCAATTTCTTCGTTATCATCTTTGCCGATGCCTAACAGTATAAGGTAGCCTTTTTCAATGTCTCCGTTTGTTTTATTGTCAATAACTACCTTTGCGCTTTTAACTCTTTGTATTACAATTTTCATAAAATTCTCCCAAGATTTAATTTTTATCTTATTATACAACAAATTAAAACTTTTTTCAATGAGTGTTTTAGCTGATTTTGTTTATTGACATAAAATATTTAAAGATGTAAAATATTAATATAAAGATAATTTTTCGGGGGAATACTTATGGAAAAAGTTGAAAAACAAATGAATATGGGCTATCTTTTAAAAAGATTTATTCCCTATTTTAAAAAATATAAAGGTATATTGGTGTTGGATTTAATATGTGCATCACTTACAACCGTTTGTGAACTTGTTTTTCCAATGCTTGTAAGGACTATTACAGATAAAGGCATAAATGATATTGCAAGTCTTACAGTCGGTTTTATTTTTAAAATTGGTATTTTCTATCTTGTTTTAAGGATAATAGATTCTGCTGCTAATTTTTATATGGCTAATACTGGGCATATTATGGGTGCAAAAATAGAAACAGATATGAGGTATGACCTGTTTAACCATTTGCAGACGTTGCCCCATTCCTATTATTCAGAGCATAAAATAGGACAGATAATGTCAAGAATTACAAGCGACCTTTTTGATGTTACGGAATTTGCGCATCATTGTCCGGAAGAAATTTTTATTGCATCACTTAAAATTGTTGTTTCGTTTATTATACTTTGCGGTATAAATGTTCCTTTAACCTTAATAATGTTTGCATCTTTGCCTGTGATTTTTGTAATTGTAAAGTTCTTTAATAAAAGGATGCGAAGTGCCTTTAAGAAACAACGCCATCAGGTTGGTGAAATTAATTCTCAGGTTGAAGATACACTGCTTGGAATTCGTGTTGTAAAGTCGTTTGCAAATGAAGATATTGAAATAGATAAGTTTGAAAAAAATAATAACAAATTTTTAAGCATAAAGAGGATTGCATATCTTTATATGGCAGGTTTCCAGACATCTAACAGAGCTTTTGAGGGACTTTTATATATAATTGTAGTTGTAGCAGGTTCAATATTTATGATGAATGGAGCAATCTCGCCTGCTGACTTAACTGCATATTTGCTATATGTCAGCACATTACTTGCAACTTTGCGTACAATTATTCAGTTTACTGAGCAATTCCAAAGGGGGATGACGGGTATTGAACGTTTTATTGAAATTCTTTATACCCCCTCGGAAATTCAGGAAAGTAAAAATGCTAAAGATATTACTGATGTAAAAGGAAATATTAAGTTTGAAAATGTAAGTTTCCATTACAGTGATGATAATACCGAAGTTTTATCAAATATTAATCTTGATATAAAAAAAGGTGATAGCATCGCACTTGTTGGTCCTTCGGGAGGGGGCAAAAGTACCTTGTGTAATTTGATACCTCGTTTTTATGACACAACTGAGGGAAGGATTTTAATAGATGGTATAGATATAAAAGATTTGTCTTTAAAATCATTGCGTAATTCAATCGGCGTTGTTCAACAGGATGTATATTTGTTTTCGGGCACAGTGTTTGAAAATATAGTTTATGGCTTGCCAAATGCAAGTGAAGAGGCAGTTATAGAGGCTGCAAAGCTTGCAGGAGCACACGAGTTTATATCTGCTTTACCTGATGGGTACAATACCTATGTTGGTGAACGTGGTGTTAAACTTTCTGGCGGTCAGAAGCAGAGAAT
>JAZSRE010000175.1:0-1787 GCA_045538345.1 Clostridia bacterium | reverse complement strand
TATTATGACCGAATACACAGAAAATGTGGAAATGAATGAACAGTTGCAGGCAGAGCCTACTGATGCCAACGAGGTAAAAACCAATATTGAACAAAAGACCTACACACAGGCAGATGTAGACAACATTGTAAGAAACAGGCTTGCAAGAGAAAGAAACAAGAAAAAAGCACCTGAAACAACCGTTGAACAGGAAGAAGAAAAATCTCTTGACCAGAGAATATCCGAGGATATGGAATGGTTTGAGGAAAATGTGGGCGGTGATTTTGAACATTTTATTAAAAGTGATGAGTTTCGCGACTTTATTGAGGGTACGGCTTTAAATGTCCGTCAGGGTATGGAAAAGTTTGTGAAATTTAAGGGTGCAGACTATGTTAAAGGTAATTTTAACAGAGGCAAAAATTATGCCTCAACAGGCTCTGCTAAGGATAGCGGAGCAGGTGATTTAAAGGAGTATTATACTCCTGAGGATGTAGATAGGCTTACGGAAAGGGATTTGGCTAATCCTGAAATTATGCGTAGGATACGTCAGAGTATGACAAAATGGAAGTAACAGGAAACGTAAAAAAAGCGCAGAACGCAAAAAGAGGGTTTTATACAGACTTTCTTGTGTAAGATAGCTAATGAACCAAAGAATTGATTAAGGGATTTGATGTTGAAAATCCTTACGGATTTCCTTTTTAATTTATTCTTTTTGCTTCGGACAAACACTCGCCTGCGGAGTATCTATATACACCTTTGGCTCGGTTTGTCCAATCTGCATCTTTTTTTCCTGTTTCCTCAAACTCATCAACAAATTTAAATTTAAGGAGAGATATTATTTATGAGCTATAACAATTTCAAACCGACCTTTTGGTCAAAACACATTCAGACAGAACTTGAAAGACTTTGCACACTTGCAGACTGGTGTAACACCAAGTTTGAGGGTGAAGCTAAAAAGGGTGAAAAGGTTAAAATTTTAGGCCTTGCAAACCCTACAATCGGCGACTATGTATCAGGTGAGGGTATTGACGGCCCTGAAACTGTTTCCGACACATCATTGTTTCTTGAAATTAACAATGCAAAATATTTTAACGTTGCAATTGACGACGTTGACAAGGCGCAGGCAATAGACGGCATTATGGAAAAGAACCTTGAAAATGCGGCAAGAGAATTTGCAAATATCCGCGACAAGTATGTAGGCTCACTTGCAACAGAGGCTGAGGACATTGCGACTGCAGGTGCGGTTACAACTGCCAAAGCTGCAAAAGCGGCTATTGATGCGGCAATCCTAAAGCTTCGTGAAAACGACGTACCTACAAATATGGAGGTTGTAATTGAACTTCCTTGGTTTATGTACAACATCTTTAAGGACAACCTTATAGAGCTTAAAACAAACAACGACAAGCTTTTGGAAAAGGGTATTATTTCAATGTATGACGGTTGTTATGTAAGACCTTCCAACAACTTGCATGTTGACGAAGACGGCAACTACTACTGTATGGTACGTACACACGACGCCATTGCCTTTGCGTCAGGCATTGACAAGGTTGAGGCTTACAGACCACACAACCGTTTTGAAGATGCGGTTAAGGGACTTAACACCTTTGGTGCAAAGATTGTAAGACCTAAGGAGCTTGCTGTATTTACGGTAACAAAAGGGGCTTAATGCCTCTTTTGTTACATGCAGAGAGCAGATTAATAAATAAGGAATAGGAAAAAAAGAGGCATATAAGGTGGAGTCCAAATCTTTGATTTGGCTAACGACACCTATACTGAATGTGTTGGACAAACCGAGCCAAAGGTGTATA
>JAZSRE010000146.1:0-3329 GCA_045538345.1 Clostridia bacterium | reverse complement strand
GATGTTGCGTACCAAATCAAAGATTTGGGCAACATCGCAGTATGTGATACGCCGATGCGGTGCTGTCAAAATCTTTGATTTCGCACACAGCACCTATGCAAAGATTTCCTGCAAAACGAGCACCCTCTTATGGTGCGATATTGAGCAGATGAAATCGACTGTTGAGGTGAAGTTTGTTCGAAGCAAAAAGAATAAAACAAAAGAAAATCCGGTAGGATTTTCAACAATAACAATACATAAGTTTATTTTGTTTACAGCTACCTTATGTAAAGTGGCGTATATAAAATCCCTCTTTTTGCGTTATGCACTTTTTTTAAAGCCGGAAAAGGAGATAATAAATTATGAAAGCAGCTCTATTAAAAACATGGCAAAACATGGAAATATGCGATATGCCAAAACCAACTCTTGAAAAAGATGAAGTTTTAATTAAAGTTATTTACGCAGGTGTTTGCGGTTCTGATATTACAGTTTATTCAGGTAATCATCCTACAGCTACAGCTCCATGCGTAGTAGGTCACGAAATTCTTGGTATTGTTGAAGAAATCAATTCCGATTTCCCATCAGACATTAAGGTTGGTGACAGAGTTACTGTTAACCCACTTATCGGTTGCGGTCATTGCGAACCTTGCAGAAAGGGTATCCACGTTTGTAAAAGCCTTAAGCTTCTTGGTATCCATGAAGACGGCGGTTATGCTGAATATACAAAGGCAGACATCAGAAAGGTTGTTAAAGTAAGCGATGGCATTTCTGACAGAATCGCTGCTTTGGCTGAACCTTTTGCAGTTGGTTACCACGTAACAATGCGTGCAGGCGTTAAGCTTGGGGACAGCGTTCTTATTATCGGTGCAGGTCCTATCGGTATGATTCTTGCTCTTTCAGCTAAGGCTGCAGGTGCAGAAAAGATAATTATTTCCGAACCTGCTGATACAAGACGTTCAGTTGCTGACGAATTTGGTTTTGAAACAATCAACCCAATGGATTATGATGACGTTATGACAAAAATCAACGAACTTACAGACGGCAACGGTTTTGACATCGTTTACGAAGTATCAGGCTCAAAGGCAGGCGTACTTCTTACAACAAAAGCTTGTAAGATTCGCGGTACAATTGTTTCAATGGGTCTTTCAGGTCTTGAATATCCATTCCCAATCGGTCAGATTTCATTTAAGGAACAGACTTTGGTTGGTTCTCGTACATATTCTGAACCTAACTTTATCGGCGGTGTAAGAATGCTTGAAAAACTTGATAAGGAATATGACCTTAACAAGCTTATCAGTGATGAACTTACAATCGACCAGGCTCAGGAAGCTATTGATATGATGATTAACAAAACTAATAATGGTAAAATCTTAATTAAATGTAATTAAGGCTTAAAAAAATGCACCTACCGCAAAAGGCGGTAGGTGCATTTTTTAATACTTAAGATATTTGTATGCGTTCAATTGATGTAGCTTTACCTGTTGTTTCGTCTATGTCAATAATTACGCCGTCCATAGACGCCTCGCCCTCTGCAATTTCGTGTCTTTGAGGGATTGAGGTCAGGAATTTTTTGATGATTATTTCCTTTTTTACACCTAAAATGCTATTGTGGCAACCTGACATACCTATATCGGTAATGTAGGCGGTTTTACCTTCTAAAATTTTTTCGTCGGCAGTTTGTATATGGGTGTGTGTGCCGAAAACTGCGGAAACTCTGCCGTCAAGGTAGTAGCCCATAGCTATTTTTTCGCTTGTGGCTTCGGCGTGAAAGTCTACTATTATAACATCTGCTTCGTCTTTGATTTTTTCAATTATGGCATCTGCCTTGCGGAAGGGACAATCCATACTTTCCATATATACTCTGCCCAAAAGGTTTATAACTGCAATTTTTGTGCCGAAAAAGTCAGTTACAATGTAGCCTTCACCTGCAGTTTCGGGTGGCATATTTGCAGGGCGGATAATTGGAAAATCCTCCTCAAACAGATTTAGTATATCGTAGTTGTTAAAGGTGTGGTTGCCCATAGTTATAACATCTACACCGCAACTGTAAAGCTTTTTGGCAATTTCTCTGTTTATGCCCTTGCCAACAGGGGTGGCATTTTCGCCATTTGCAATTACAAAGTCTATTTTATTAAGTTTTTTTATGTTGTCAAGGTGTTTTTGCAGAAAGTCCACTCCCGGATTTCCCACAACATCACCGATAATTAAAAATCTCATATATTTTACCTATTCGTGTGTTATTCCGAACTTTTCCTTCTTTTCGTCCTGGCCCATTATAATAAGGCGTATGCCTGTAACAAGACCTGATATAAACATAATGTCAAATATAACGCTGAATGTGTACATATTAAAGTTTACATCACAGTTGCCGTGGTATAAGGCACTTGCAACCAAAGACGCAACAAGCATAACCCCAAGGCCTATATAAAATTCTGCAAAGTACTTGAATTTTTCCTTACTTTTTCTTACTGCAAGGCATATTATAGCTGACACTACTGCAAAGACAAGAGTTGTTAAAAGCTTTGCAGGTACATAAAGCTTTTTGGCAGTGGAGTAAGGGGTAAAGCCAAAATCATTGTCGTTATAAAAGGCAAGGGATGCCTGATGCCCTATAATCTTTATTGCATTTACAGGGTGAGTAATGTAATATTTTAAAATTTTTGAATATGATATTTTTGAATAAAAAGTATTTTCAAGGTCGTATTTTTCATTTTCATTTTCCATTGTGCCGAAGTAAACGCCCTTAAAGTCGTCAAGTTTTTCATCAAGGCCAAGTTCTTTTACACTGTCGTATTTACACACACCGAAAAAGACGGAGTTGTAAATTTGCTGTTTATAGTCATAAGGCTTGTATGAAAGTGTAAATACAAGGCTTTGTATAATTACAAGTATGCCAAGTAAAATGGCAACGATTTTTGACGCCTTGGTTTTGGAAATTTTTGAAAGCCTTATAATCAACACACTAAGCACAAGTGCGGTAATTGCCTGAACTACACCTATAAAGCTATAAAGTGCAGTTAAAACAAAAAGTGTGATTATTTGTAATAGCCCTGCCTTTTCCTTTTGGTATGTCTTTACAAAAACTGCAAATATCAAAAGAAGAAGAGTAAGAATAATCGGTTGGTTATAAAGTGTTTTAAAATATGCTACATTTGAAAAGTCAAAAAATATTATGGGTAGCATAACTACTGCTAAGTAGCCCGTCCATTTATACTGTGTAACCATAGCTGATTTTGAAAGCATCAAAAGGGAACCCAGTATAAGGGTGGAATAAATTAACCCCGAAAGTACAGAGGGAATTGTAGTGTTAAAGCTTGCAAGCTTTAAAAGGGAAACAAAGCCCTCTAAAG
>JAZSRE010000168.1:0-2940 GCA_045538345.1 Clostridia bacterium | reverse complement strand
TTCAAAAAAATCACCTCTGTGACATTATATCACAAAGGCGATAATATTTCCATACCTATTTTATAAAATCAAGAGGATTTATATATTTTTCATCTGCAATAACTTCAAAATGAAGATGTGGTTTTTGAGAAACCTCAAACTCTCCTTTGTTTCCTACCGTTCCTATCATTTGCCCTTCATCCAGAATATCATCTTTTTTTACAACAGATTTTTCAAGGTTTTTATATACTGTAATTACTCCGTCCTGATGTTGTACCTTTACGGTGACTCCATACTTTTCACTTTCTGACACATCAACAACAACCCCCTGTGCTGCAGTATCTACTTCAGTCCCTGCATCTGCCTCTATGTCTATACCACAGTGAGTTCTCCAGTCCTGCATAGTTTCGTCCCATAAAAGTTCATCTGTTGAAAAGGCTTTTTGAATTTTGCCTGCAAGAGGCATTTTATATTCAAAACGCACCATAACCTCTTTTACCTCAGGGTCTTCTGCCACCGGAACAATGTCCTGAACCTTATCATCAAATTCAAATTCCTCAATTTTTTCTTCCTTACTTTGAGATGCAACTGAAACCTCGTTGGTTTCCTGACTTTGTGTGTTTTCGGCAACCTTCTGGGCATTGCGGGTAAATACCGACGAAATCATAATAATACCAATTGCAAATATCATAAGAGTTATAAAAATTTTGTTGCTTACAAGTTTTAATACAGAATTTGCCTTCTTCTCATTCATAACATCTACCTCCTGTGGTTATTATTTCCTGAGAAGATACTTTTATACATTATTTTTCTATTTCAACCCCTGTATAGTACCATTTTAATATTTCCTCATAGGTTTTCCCCTTTTCAGCCATAAGATTTGCACCATGCTGGCTCATACCAACTCCGTGGCCAGACCCTTGAACCGTAAAAGTGATTTTATCATTAAGTATTGAAATATCAAAGCAGGCTGATTTTAAAGAAAACAGACTTCTCATCTGTATACCACTTAAAGAAGCCTCTCCAATCTTTACAGTTTTTACTGCATTACCCTGGGTATGGGTTATTTCACCAATCCATTTATTGCGGTCATCACCAAGCTTTGCTTCGGGATATTTTTCATTTATAAATTTTTTAAACTCATCACAAGCAAGTTCCTTTTTAGAAATATATCCATCTCTTGTGTCCTCGTCTGCACTTTCCACACTTACAAGGTAGGGAAGTCCGTTTGTCCATACATCCTTACTGTTTTCTGTCCTTCCCCCACCGCTTGATGCATGGAAAGCCGCAGTAATGGGCTTGCCTTCATAAGTTAATATTTCCCCCTCTGTATCCTTTACACAGGCAGAGATTTTTTTAAAATACACCTTTATCCACTGTTCTCCATGTACTTTTTTTAAATTTTCCATACCGGAATAGGCGCAGCAATGTGTTGAATCTGTACATACTATTCCCCCGTTGTGTTCCTGGGGAATTGAGCTAGGATTATTTTCATATTTTACATACTTATCATATATGTAAGTTCTTGCCGCAACTGCCTGTGCCTTTATTGCCTCTTCGTTAAAGCTTGCAGGAACCTCCGCCGCAACAACATAAGTTAAAAATTCTTCAAAATTAACCTGCTCCGTTTTATTTTCATCCTTAAAATATACTGGTATTTCCACGGGAAGCTTTCCTAACTTATGATAGCTTGATTTCATCACTAAAATTATACACATCACAATTACACAGCCAAGCATACACACATATATTAACCCTATTTTCCTCATACGGTTCACCTCTGTTTAAAGTATATAGGACAAGTACCGTAAATATTCTGAAATGTTATAAATTTGTAATTGTAATTACAGGTTATCTATGTTATACTTTATATATAGAAGTAAAACAAAAGGGAGTGTAATAAATGTTTAAAAAAATAATAAGTGTTATGTTGGCAACCGTAATTATGGTTTCAATGATTGGCGTAGTTGCAAGCGCAGCAACAGGTGTAGCAGGAAGCTACTATTACACAGATATTAAAACCTATACTCGCGGTCAGCTTATGACATCATACAACGTAGGTGGTAAAACAGTTATAGTTGCAGAAGACCTTAGAAGTTACGGCTTTGAAGTGGTATGGAACGGTGCAAACAGAACCCTTACGATAAAGGATGTTCACGGTCCTGCTTCATCAAATGCAACAAATGCAAAAACAGGCCCTATTGGTGCTGTTGCAGGAAGTTATTACCACACAGATATTGTTACATATTTTGATGGTAAAAAAATTGAAAGTTACAACCTTAATGGCGTTACAGTTATACCGGCAACACTTTTGAGAGATTTTGGTTACGATGTAGTATGGGACGGAGCAAACCGCAAAGTATACATCAACGATAAAACCGACAACTTTACTGATGTTAAAATCAAAGCAAATCAGTCATACCACGGTACCCTTTCACTTGTAAAGGAGCCTATTACATTTAACGGACAGCGCCTTATCACAAGCGACAATTTCTACATTGAAACAAAGCTTGATAAAAAAGTTTATGTCCCATTCAAACCAATCGCAGATGCCTTGGGTATAAAATATACTTGGAACAGTGCAACTGCAACGGTTACTGTTACAGTTCCCGAAGACAAAGATATAAAACCTGCCAAAACAGAAAATAAAAACAATTCTAAAATCTATGGTACAGTTGAGTACGAATTAAAAGATATTGAGTTGATTATTGCAAATGGCAGTGAAAAGCACAATGTTGATGCCGCTATTTATGGTTCAAAGGTTATGGTTGAAGCCGGGGATTTTGCTAAAGCCCTTGGAATGTTCTGCCTAAATCAGGTTGATATATACACTACATCTATGATGTATCTTCTATATTCAGGCATGGTTAAATAGTATGTATAAAAACAAAAGCTGTGATGAAAATCACAGCTTTATTTTTTTAGAAACTTTTTAAACCTTTCGGGAATTTCTGTTTCAAA
>JAZSRE010000059.1:0-6194 GCA_045538345.1 Clostridia bacterium | reverse complement strand
TACGATCCGACTTCCAGAACTGTGGATGTTCACGTTAAAAGAATACGCGAAAAAATAGACGGTGTTTCAAGCGAATGGGAGCTTAAAACCGTATGGGGAGTTGGGTATAAATTTGAAGTCAAAGAAAAATAAAAGTATATTTTCAAGCCTTATGAGGCTTTGCTTTGTGTTAATTGCAATATGTGCAGTTTTAATGAGCGGTATAAATATACTTCAGACAATAAGATATACAAATAAAGACAGGGCAAGAGAACTTGATAGAATTGCCACAATGGTAAATGATACCATTGCGCAATATAATAATTGGGGTTACATCAATGAATTTGCTCTTTATGAGGATGTAACTGTTGCAGTAACCGACAGAGATGGAAATGTTGCTTTTGTTTCTATATCAAATGTGGATTTTCCTGAAAAAGTTGACACTGATGGATATGGTGATGTTTTGAAAGGTAAGTCTACATATCGTACAGGGGCTTTTAATTCGGTTTTTAAATATAACACTTTTTCAGTGGCGGCACCTTTTAAAATAAATGGAGTTGCCGAAGGTGTAATTTTTGTAATTGAAAAGAACGGAATAATAAGCAAGGAACTGCTTACTGTTGTTACAAGAAACCTTATTTCTGTAGTTATTGCTATTCTTGTTGCCTTGGTTGCATCATTCTTTATTTCAAGACGATTTGTACGTCCTATAACAAAAATAAAGACGGGCGCTCGTGAAATTGCCCTTGGCCGTTATACAAAGCTTGAAAGCACAACCAGAATAGAAGAGTATAATGAGATGATAAATTCATTTAATCATATGTCAACTGAACTGGAAAAACAGGACAGAGCAAGGGCTGATTTTATAGCAAATATTTCTCACGACCTTCGAACACCTCTTACTACAATTATGGGTTATGTAAGAGGAGTTATGGACGGTACAATTCCATGCGAGGTACAAAATCAGTACCTTGGTGTTGCACTTTCCGAAGGGGAAAGAATGCAACATATGATTGAAAACAACATAGATTTATCAAAATATGAAAGCGGTAAGTTTGTCCCTAATTTATCTGAATTTGACCTTAGTGAAATTGTAAGAAGCATTGTAATTTCAATGGAAAAGAGAATAAGGGAAAAGAATATTGTGGTACAGTTTAAGTATGAATCACCCGAAAATTTTGTAGAGGGGGATGAATCGGCAATTTACCGTGTGGTGCAGAATCTTTTTGACAATGCACTTAAGTTTGCATCTATAAATTCTGAAATTGAAATTTCACTGAAAAATAAAAACAATTTAGTGTTTTGCAGTATAAAAAATTATGGAAGTTCAATAAGCGAGGAAGAACAAAAATATATTTGGGACAGATACTACAAAGCAGACAGTTCAAGAAGCTATCACAAAAAAGGGTCGGGACTTGGGCTTTATATTGTAAAAAGTATTATAAACCAACACAATCAGCGTATAAGTATAAAAAGTGATGAAAATTCAGTAGAATTTGAATTTACCTTAAGCGCTGTATAATGTTAATATTTTGTTCATTTTTTAAAGTATAATATGTGTTATGATTAAAAAAACAAATTTTAAATTCGGGGTGAATTTATATGGATAAAAATGAATTTTTTAAAGAAAGTTTAATAGACGAATCAACCGAGGTACAGCAACCATCTGTAACAGTAAATGAAGAAGATGTTTCAAAAACACAGGTAGAGGTTGACTACAAGGTTACCAAGGAAAATTCCTCCCTGATTTTTAGCCGTGACATTGACTATGAATCACCATATATTTCGGAAACTTGCTTGAAGAGAAAGGGAAACAGAAGTTTTTTAAGATATACTGCTGCGGTTGTTTGCGGTATGTTTGCAGGGGCAGTTATATTTGGGGGCGCGCTTGCTTTTTCAAATAAGTTTGGTGCAAATTCTAATGGAAACTCGGTTGTTTTAAATCAAAATTCTATTTCCGGTAATGTTATGGGAATATCAAATGACAATAAAAATTCCTCTGGCAAAGTACTTGAAGTTACAGAAATTGCGGCTAAGGTTGGCCCTTCTGTTGTTGGAATTATAAATAAGCAAAATGTCACCTCCTGGTGGACCGGTGGTACTATTGAACAGCAAGGTAGCGGGTCGGGGATTATAATAAGCAGTGATGGTTATATTATAACAAACAGCCACGTTATAGAAGGTGCATCAAGTATTGAGGTGGTTTTAAGCAGTGGTGATAAATATCCGGCTATACTTATAGGCCACGATGTTAAAACAGACCTTGCAGTTGTAAAGATTGATGTTAAAAATCTCCCTGCTGCAGAGCTTGGTAAATCATCCGAGCTTAAGGTTGGCGAACTTGCAGTTGCAATAGGTAATCCTTTGGGTCTTGAGTTTCAGGGCTCTGTTACCGCAGGTGTTATAAGTGCACTCAACAGAACCATGGATGTAGACGGCAGACAGTATACGCTTGTACAGACTGATGCTGCAATTAACCCCGGTAACAGCGGAGGACCTCTTGTTAACAGATATGGGCAGATTATAGGTATAAACACCGTTAAAATAAGCACATCTGAAACTGAGGGGATGGGTTTTGCAATTCCTATTGATGTGGCAGTGCCTATTGTTGAAGAACTTATCAGCAAGGGATATGTCTCGGGAAGACCGCAGATTGGTATAGGTGTACGTGAAATTACAGAGGATATGTCCAGATACTATAATCTTCCGGTGGGTGTTTATGTTGTTTCCGTATCTGAAGGAAGCGGTGCCCAGAAGGCTGGTATACTTCAGGGGGATGTAATTATTAAGGCAGACGGAAAAACCGTTACAAATATGGAAGAACTTAACCAGGTGAGAGATACTCACAAAGCAGGGGAAACTATAAAGTTTGACATTGTAAGAGGCGGAAAGAATATGACGGTTAATGTAACTTTAGGTGAAGAAAAACCTCAACTTAATCAATAATTATAAAACAGAAAGAGTTTTGCTCTTTCTGTTTTTCTCTTTACAATATGAAAATAAAGTGGTAAAATTATACTATAAATTTTGGGAGGTAAATAAAATGATTAAACACATAGTATGCTTTAAGCTTGCAGATAGCAGTGAAGCTTCAAAAAACAAGGCTAAAGAGGTTTTGATGTCAATGGTGGGAAATGTTCCTACAATCCGTTCAATTGAAGTTGGAACAGACTTTTTGTGTTCACCACGTTCTTATGACGTTATACTTCAGGTAGAACTTGACAGCAGAGAAGCTTTGGAAGAGTATCAGGCAGATAAATACCATTGTGATATTGTAAAAACCTATATGCATGCTAACACAACAGGCAGTGTGGCTATTGATTACGATATATAATTTAAAACGGTGCACCGCCGTAAGGGGGTGCACCATTTTTTTAAAGTTCCAACCCAACAGGACAATGGTCACTTCCCATTATGTCGCTGTATATATTTGCAGATTTAATTTTATCTTTTATTGAATTTGAAACTACAAAGTAGTCAATTCTCCAGCCTATATTTTTTGCCCTTGCACTAAAGCGGTATGACCACCAGGAATATGCGTCAGTTTTATCAGGGTAAAGGTAGCGGAAGCTATCTGTAAAGCCTGCGTCCAATAGCTCTGTAAATTTTGCACGTTCCTCATTTGAAAAGCCCGGGTTGCCAACATTGGTTTTTGGGTTTTTTAGGTCAATTTCTTTGTGGGCAACATTAAGGTCCCCACAGTAGATGACAGGTTTTTTCTTATCAAGTTCTATAAGATAATTCTTTATAGCATCTTCAAATTCCATACGGTAAGAAAGGCGTGCAAGCTCTGGCTGTGCATTGGGTACATAACAGGTAACAAAGTAAAAATCTTCATATTCTGCAGTTATAACCCTGCCTTCTTCATTATGTTTTCCGTTTAAGCCGTATGTTACTGACAAGGGCTCTTTTTTTGTAAAAAGTGCTGTGCCTGAATAACCTTTTTTTAATGCACTGTTCATATAGGTAAAGTAGCCTTGGGGCTTAAAGGTCATCTGGTCGGGTTGCATCTTTGTTTCCTGCAGGCAGAATATATCTGCATCTATTTTGTTAAAAAAATCTTCAAACCCCTTTGTAAGACAGGCACGAAAACCGTTGACATTCCATGATATAAATTTCATATTTTCACCTTCTTGAGTATGATAATATTTTTTGTTGACTTTTGCGATGTGAATAGGTATAATTAAGTAGAGTAAAGGAGTAGTGATGTTATGCAAAGTATAATCAAACTTAGTGCCGATGACAGAGAAGCATGTTGTAGTATATGCGTATATTCTAAGCCATTGGCAGGGCTTAATGAGTTAAGCTGTGAAAAGAAGGGCATTGTTGCACCGGACCATCTTTGCAAAAAATTCTCCCTTGATATTATGGCCAAAACTGCTATGCGCAAACGTTCTTTAGATAAAGATAAAATTGAAAAGATGGATTTTTCAATAGATTAATTATATCCATATATTCCACGGACGGATACTTCGCCTGAATTTACAGTCAGGGTTGTGCCGTCCTCTTTTTTTACCATAAGTTCACCATTTTCAGATATATCGAACGCATAGGCCTTTATAATCTGATTATTTTTTATAATTTCAACATCTTTGTTTATAGTTGCCGAAAGTTTTTTAAATTCTTCAATAATGGATTTTATACCAACATTTATAAACATAAGATAATGTTGTTCAAAGATTTCTGCAAATCTGTTTATGATTTTTTCTCTTTCGCTTTTTTTGTTGGTAAGAATATAAAGTGATGTTGCCTTTTGTTTTAGTTCATCCGTAAATTCTTTGTTATTTACATTTATGCCTATACCAACAATGGCTTTTAAAACCTTATTTTTTTCTATAACTCCTTCGGTTAAAATACCGCATACCTTTTTGCCGTTTATTACAATATCGTTTGGCCATTTAATTTCAAAGGGTAATTTGTAAAGTTCTTTTAAAGTTTTGCATACTGCTACCCCCATTACAAGGGTAAGTTGGTTTATACATAGAGAATCTATGTCAGGCATAAGGGCAACGGAAAGATATATTCCCGATTTTTTTTCAGATGTCCATTCTCTGCCCATTCTGCCCTTTCCTGCAGTTTGTGTTTCGGCAATAAAAATATCACCATTTTCACAAGGGGTATTTTTGGCAAGGGTGTTGGTTGAATCCGTAACCTTAAGACAGGTTATATTCTTTCCTATAAATTTTGTATTTGGTTTTATGTTTTTAATATTAATTTTTTTATTAAACATAGCTTTAAAATTAAAAGCAGAGATTACTCTCTGCTTTTGTGGTTTATTAGTTGATAATTGTAAGTTCAGTATCCTTGTCAAACAAGTGAATTCTGTTAAGGTCAAATGCAACTTTAATTGTATCACCAAGTTTAGCTGTTGAACGTGAGTTAACTCTTGCAATTGATTTTGTATCATTAATAGCAAGGTATAGGTATGTTTCAGCACCCATCATTTCAGTAATATCAACGTATGCATTAACTATGCCGTCAGGCTGGTTTGCAAGGAAAGCTTCTTCATCGTGAATATGTTCAGGTCTGATACCGAAAACAACTTCTTTACCGATGTAGTCGTTAATTGCCGGGTTAGAAGCCTTATTTTCAGGCAATTTGATTTTGTTTTCGCCGATTACAGCGTAAACTGCATCGCCTTCTTTTTCAAGCTTAGCGCTGAAGAAGTTCATCTGAGGGCTTCCGATAAAGCCTGCAACGAACATATTGCGAGGTCTTTCGTAAAGCTCGATTGGTGTGTCAACCTGCTGTACAATACCGTCTTTCATAACAACGATTCTTGTACCCATTGTCATAGCTTCTGTCTGGTCATGTGTAACGTAGATGAATGTTGTCTGAAGTTTTTTGTGAAGCTTGCCAATTTCAGATCTCATCTGTACACGAAGCTTAGCATCAAGGTTTGATAGAGGTTCGTCCATAAGGAATACCTTAGGCTCACGAACGATAGCACGACCCAAAGCAACACGCTGTCTCTGACCACCGGAAAGAGCTCTTGGTTTTCTGTCAAGCAAATGACCGATATCCAAAATTTTAGCAGCTTCTTCAACACGACGTCTGATTTCAGCCTTAGGGATTTTACGAAGTTTAAGACCAAAAGCCATGTTATCAAAAACTGTCATATGAGGATATAGAGCGTAGTTCTGGAAAACCATTGCAATATCTCTGTCTTTAGGAGCAACGTCGTTAACTAATTTGTCATCGATGTAAAGTTCACC
>JAZSRE010000172.1:0-8274 GCA_045538345.1 Clostridia bacterium | reverse complement strand
GATACAACCTTATAGCAGGAGTTGACGAAGCAGGCAGAGGACCGTTGGCAGGACCTGTGTGTGTTGCTTCTGTTATACTTCCCGAGGGGGCATACCTTGAAAAAATAAACGATTCCAAAAAGCTTACCGATAAGGTTAAAGATAAGCTATATGATGAAATAAAAGAAATTGCAATAGCATATAGTATTGTTTTGGTTTCTCATAAGGAAATAGATGAACTTAACATTTTAAATGCAACCTTTAAAGGCATGTGTGATGCAGTTAATGAACTTTCCGTAAAGCCCGACTTTGTGCTTATAGACGGAAACAGAATAAAGGGTATGGAAACACCTTGTGAATGTGTTGTAAAAGGAGATAGTAAAAGTATTTCGATAGCGGCGGCATCTATTCTTGCAAAGGTTACAAGAGACAGATATATGATGGACCTTGATAAAAAATACCCTGAATATAATTTTAAAAAGCATAAGGGATACCCTACAAAGGATCATTATGAGGCATTAAAAAAATATGGAGCATCTGAAGTACATAGAAAATCCTTTAATTTAAAGCTTGGAGAATAGTTATGGAAAAATATAAAAAATCCGTAGGTAATGCGGGCGAAGATGCGGCGGTTAAATATTTAAAACGAAAAAGGTACATAATATTGGATAGAAATTTCAATATTCATGGTGGAGAAATCGACATAATAGCAAAGAAAGGCGATTATGTCGTTTTTATTGAGGTTAAAACCCGAAGCAGTGATGAATACGGAAGTGGGGCAGAGGCAGTAAACCATACAAAACAACAACGAATAATTAAGGCTGCTCAGGTTTATATGTTAAAGCTTGGTAATGTGTCTGCAAGATTTGATGTTGTGGTTGTAAATGGTAAAATTAACGGAGAAAAATTCAAAGTAGAGAAAATAGACCATATCGAAAATGCATTTTGAGTACTTTGATTGTTAATTTTGCAAAAATCAACCGAAAATTGTGGGTTTTTATGGTTATTTTGAATGATTTTTGAAAAATTTATAATTTGGTATTGCATTTTTGGGTTTTTTAGTGTAATATGTATAAAGACATTAAATATAAGGGGTAAAGAATATGGAATTATCAAGAAAGGCGTTGCAGGTAAGCGCATCACCTACACTTGCTATTGATGCAAAATTTAAGGCTATGAAGGCCGAAGGCATTGATGTTATAGGTTTTGGTTGCGGTGAGCCTGATTTTGATACACCTGAAAATATAAAAGAAGCGGCAATTGCGGCTATTAAAGAGGGGCAGACAAAGTATACACCTGCTTCAGGTACACTTGACCTTAAAAAGGCAATTTGCGAAAAGCTTAAAAAGGACAATGGCCTTGATTACACACCTGCAAATATTGTAGTTTCAAACGGCGCAAAACATTCATTGATGAATGCTTTTGATGCAATTATAAATCCGGGGGATGAGGTTATTGTTCCTGCACCATACTGGGTAAGTTATACTGAAATGATTAAAATGGCAGATGGTATTCCTGTTATAATTGAAACAAAGGAAGAAGATGGCTTTGAATTTACACCCCAGCAGCTTATAAATGCAATTACACCTAAGACAAAAGCGTTGATTCTTAACAGCCCAAGTAATCCTACAGGTATGCTTTATGAGGAAGAAAAGCTTCGTAAAATTGCTGAAATTGCTGTAGAAAATGACATTTTTATTATTTCTGATGAAATATACGAAAATTTGATTTATGATGGCAAACAGCATGTAAGTATTGCATCTTTTAATGATGAAATAAAGAATAGAACAATTATTGTAAATGGTGTTTCTAAAAGCTACGCTATGACAGGTTGGAGAATAGGCTTTACTGCAGCTAATGCAGAGGTTACAAAGGCCATGGCGAATATGCAGAGCCATGCTGCATCAAATCCAAGCTCAATTTCACAGGCTGCAGCTTTGGAAGCGTATAAAGGTACACAGGCAACTGTTGAGGAAATGAGGAAGGTCTTTGAAGAAAGACGTAATTATATGATTGACCGCATAAATTCAATTAATGGAGTTTCATGCAAAAAGCCTGAGGGTGCTTTTTATGTAATGATGAACATTAAAGATGTGTTTGGCAGAGAAATCGGTGGAAAGGTTATAAATACATCTGATGATTTTTGTGAAGTACTTTTAGAAAAGAGCCTTGTTGCTCTTGTTCCCGGTTCAGGTTTTGGCGCAGAGGGCTATGTAAGATGGTCTTATGCAACAAGTATGGAAAATATCGAAAAAGGTCTTGACAGACTGGAAGAATTTTTGAAATAAAAAAACTAATCCCAAGAGAATTTAGAACATCTCTTGGGATTTTTGCATTTTATTCAGGACAGTTACAACAACTGCCGGGGCAGTTTCCATCTTTTTTTGATGCACAGGTTTTTCCTGAAGGGCATCCTATACATTTAACACCCTTTTTTTTCTGACGTATTATATATGCAAGGGCAAGTCCTATTATAACAAGTAATATAAGTATAACTATTGCATTTTTCATAGTTTTCACCTTACCTTTTTATCTGCTTTTAAAATTAAAGCTATTAATACGGATACCATTATGGCAACGGCAATAAGGCCCGGGATAAATGCTGAGCCAAATGTGCCGGTTGTAATTAATGTTCCAACCTGGTATACCAAAAAAGCTACTATATAGCCAGTAAACAACTGCAACGATATTCCACCAAACAACCACTTTTTGCTTTTGAGCTCGGCGTTCATAGCACCTATTGCCGCAAAACAAGGAGGGGTAAATAAGTTAAACATCATACAAGCCAAGGCTGCGGCAGGAGTAAGTGCAAGTACTGATGCAACATCTACGCCTGCACCTGATACCACCGAAAGCTCATCGGTGTTTATAAAGTTTGAAATTGCATATACGGAAGCAATTGTACCAACTACGTTTTCTTTTGCTATAAATCCCGTAATTGCTGCCGATGCCATCTGCCAGGTTCCAAAACCTAAGGGTATAAGAAGGATGGATATAGGGCCGCCTATTGATGCAAGTATTGATGCGTCGGCACTTTGTGCAGGTTGTAAATTCCAACTATATCCTTGCATAATTGTAACTGCGGCATTACATACAAGTATAACTGTACCTGCTTTTACAATGTATGCCCATCCTCGTGACATCATAGATTCAAAAGCGTTCCACAAATTTGGTATTTTATATTCCGGAAGTTCTATAATAAAATATGACTTTTTACGTTTGTATCCTGCAATCCTGTTTACTAAAAGTGCACCTATGAATATTATAAATATTCCAACAAAATACATAAGTGTACCAATCCAGGGGTTGTTTTCGAAGAAGACTCCTGAAAACAGTGCAATAACAGGTAGCTTTGCTCCGCAAGGCATAAATGGTGCAAGCATAGCTGTTGCACGACGTTCTCTTTCGTTTTTAATAGTACGGCATGCCATAACTCCGGGGACTGCACAGCCTGTGCCAATTACAAATGGTATAACTGATTTGCCTGATAGACCTACTTTTTTAAATATTGGGTCAAGGACAACGGTTGCTCTCGCCATATAACCGCAGTCTTCAAGTAATGCAATTAAAAAGTACATAACCATTACAAGAGGCAAAAACCCTACAACTGCACTTACACCGCCTACTATACCGTCAACAACAATGGTTTGTAATACCGGGCTTGTACCTGTCATTAACATATTTATCCATTCGCCAAAGGCATTAATTACAGGTGTTAGTACAGTCTCTGCAAGCCATGGTCCTACGGAAGCCTGGGAAATCCAGAAAACAAACCACATAACTATTGCAAATATAGGAAGCCCAACCCATTTGTTGGTAAGTACTGCATCTATTTTGTCCTGAGTGTTTCTTTTGTTTGTATAAACCCTTCGTGTTTCAACGGAATCCAAAATTTTGTTTACAAATTCAAAACGCTTTCTGTCGGCATCTTCAACGGCCTTTTTGTCAGTAAGGTCGACTCCGTGTTGGGTATATGGAGCTTTTTGCTTAGTTCCTTTAACCTTTTCAACCGCTTTCATTACCTCCTTAAGCCCCTTGTCTGAGGTAGATATTGTTTCCACTACAGGACATCCAAGCTTTTCTTCAAGTAGTTTTGTGTTTATTATATTATGCTTTTTTTCATTAATATCACTTTTGTTTAGTGCAATTACAGTTGGTATGCCAAGTTCCAGAAGTTGCGTAGTAAAAAACAAGCTTCTGCTTAAGTTTGTAGCATCTACTATGTTTATCAGTACATCGGGATTTTCAGTATTTATATATGTATTCGTAATGCCTTCCTCTGAAGTAAAAGGAGACATTGAATATGTACCGGGTAAATCGACTGCTATTAAAGGTTCTTTTGTTTTATAGAAGCTTTTTTTAATATAAGCTTCTCTTTTGTCTACGGTAACGCCTGCCCAGTTTCCAACCTGTTCGCTTTTGCCTGTAAGGGCATTGTACATTGTAGTTTTACCACTGTTTGGGTTACCTGCCAAAGCAATTTTCATATTTTTTCCTCCTTGGTTAGTTGTTCCTAACCCGAAAATGAAATTAAAAGCCGAAAATCGGCTGAGTTTTAGATTATTATAGCCTTTGCAAGTTGCTTGTCTATGCTGTATCTACCATCTTTGATGGAAACAATACAACCGCCTTTTAGGTGAGAAATAACTGTTATTGGTTCACCTTTGTAACAACCTAAGGAAAATAAAAATCCGTCAAGTTCTTCATCGTATGTATTTATTTCTTTTATGATATATTCTTTTTCTTCAATTGCGTCAGTAAGATTCATAATTTTCCTCCTTTCGGTTAGTTTTGTTTAACTACCTTAGTTAGTTTAACATAACTAACTAAATTTGTCAATAATTTCTTCAAAATTTTCAAAAAAATACACTTGATAAGTAGTCAAGTGTATTTTTCATTATTTATAAATGTTATTTCATGCTGTTTTCGTAAGCTTCGATCATTTTTTTAACCATCTGACCGCCGATGCTGCCTGCCTGACGAGAAGTCAAGTCACCGTTGTAACCTTCTTTAAGGTTTACACCAACTTCACTTGCAGCTTCCATCTTGAATCTGTTCATAGCCTGTTTAGCTTCAGGTACTACATGTTTGTTGTTAGCCATTTCTACTACATCTCCTTTGCTTTTAAAGTTTAACTTTTTCAAGTTACAACTGTATTATTTGCAAAGGTATGTATTATATGCTGTTAATTTTTGGCTCGAAATTTGTTTCAATTTTTGAAACAGAAATCTCGTATGCAGTACGGGTTATAACTTCTTCTTCAATTTTTTTCTGGTATTCTCTGCTTTGCATTCTGCCCGTTACCACAATGTTGTCACCAACCTGAAGCCTTTCTGCGAATTTTGCATTTCTTCCCCAGGCAATACATGGAATGTAGTCGGATTTGTTGTGTGTGCGGTTTACAGCAAGCAGAATATCGGTTATTTCTCTGCCGAAAGGTGTTGTGCGGTAAATAGGGTCTTTGCACAAAAAACCATTTAAAATTATTTCGTTCAAATATCTTTCATTTTCGGCTCTTTCCATAGTTTTTGCAAAAAGTGTCAGTATAAGCTTGTTCCCTACATCGGAATAATTATTGTAGGACCGAAATTGTCCGGTGATTTTTATTTTATCTCCGATATTATATTGCTCATCACATAAGATGCGTTCCGAAACAGTTACATTTATAATATCGGCACTTTCCGAAAGACGAGGTATTTTTATTAAAAAAGAATAAAAACATTCACCATAGCTTTCATGACTGTATGAAAATTCGCTTTCGAGTTCTCCTACCACAGCGGCGTAGTTGTTGTTTAGTAAGTTTTCCACCTAAGTTCACTCTCCGTTCATATCAATAAGTATAATTATTAATATTCACGAAGGTAAATAAAAAGAACTGCAAAAAATATTTTTTACAGTTCTTTATAAATTATAAGGATTTTACAAATTCAAGCATTATATTTATGGAAATATCCGAAGCTTTTTTTGCAAATTCTTCAAAGCTCATATTGGCACCACCGTCTGCATTGTCGGATATTACACGCAAAACAGTAAAATTGGTTTTGTTAAGGGTACATACATGACCTATGCTTGCACCTTCCATTTCTGCTGCTATTGCATTAAAAACATTTTTGATTCTGTTTCTTTGTGAGTCTGATGCAATAAACTGATCTCCCGAAGCTATTGTGCCTTTAAAAATGTTGCTTGCGCAAATTTTTTTTGCACAATTTTCAATAGCTTCGTTAAGCTTGTTATCACAAATCATTTTTACACCTTCAACTTGAGGTAAAAAGCCAGGTTCATAGCCAAGAGGAGTAATATCATAGTCGTGTTGGCATACATTTTCGGCAATTGCAATATCCATAACCTTCATATCAGGGTGTAAACCTCCTGCAACACCTGAGTTTATAATAAAATCGGGATTGTATTTTAAAATCATAGTTTGGGTTGCCATTGCGGAGTTTACCTTGCCTTCACCGCTTTTGACAACTACAACATCCTTGTCGAAAAGTTTTCCTGTTGAAAATTTCATGCCCGAAATTTCCTCGGTTTTTATGTTTTCTATATTTTTTCTGATGCCCTCAACTTCAACATCCATTGCACCTATAATACCAATCATATCAATACCTCTTTATCAGACATTTATACGGAAAAGTACAACGTCACCGTCTTTCATAACATATTCCTTGCCTTCAGAGCGTACAAGGCCTTTTTCCCTTGCAGCAACAAGGTTGCCACATTCTACAAGGTCGTCGTATGCTACAACTTCTGCACGGATAAAGCCACGTTCAAAGTCTGTGTGAATTTTGCCTGCTGCCTGAGGAGCTTTTGTGCCGTTTACAATGGTCCAGGCTCTTGTTTCAGGCTCACCGCTTGTAAGATAGCTTATAAGGCCTAAAAGCCTGTAACTTGCACGTACAAGCCTGTCAAGACCCGATTCCTCAATGCCAAGTTCTGCAAGATATTCTGTTTTTTCTTCATCGTCAAGTTGTGAAATTTCCTCTTCAATTCTTGCTGAAACAGGGATGATTTCACAACCCTTTTCGTTGGCAAAATCACTTAGTTTTTTGAAGTTATCATTATCAGCATAACTGCCTGAAAGCTCGTCCTCGGAAACGTTTGCCGCAAATATAACAGGTTTTGTTGTAAGAAGGAATACTTCCTTCATCATTTCCTTTTCATCATCAGTCATATCCATTGTTCTGACTGGGTTGCCATTTTCAAGATGAGTCTTTACTCTTTCAAAAAATTCTGATTCTGCAAGGAATTTTTTATCTCCGCCCTTTGCGTTTTTCTTTGAACGGTCAATTCTCTTTTCAATGGATTCAACATCTGCAAATATAAGCTCAAGTTCAATTGTTTCAACGTCGCGTATAGAGTCAACACTGCCATCAACGTGAACAATGTTTTTGTCCTCAAAACAACGTACAACATGAACTATTGCGTCAACTTCGCGGATGTGGGATAAAAACTTGTTTCCAAGGCCTTCACCCCTGCTTGCACCTTTAACAAGACCTGCAATATCAACAAATTCAATAACTGCAGGTACAACTTTTGCAGAATTATGCATTTTTGCAAGCACTTCAAGTCGTTCATCAGGTACGCTAACAATGCCTACATTAGGTTCTATTGTACAGAATGGATAGTTTGCAGATTCTGCACCAGCCTTTGTAATCGCATTAAAAAGTGTACTTTTGCCAACGTTTGGCAAACCTACTATACCTAATTTCATTATATATCACATCTCCTTGATTTATCGGTTGTTTTACTAATTGGTTTTTATGTAAAAAAAGCCAATATGACATAACACAGTATACCATATTGGCTGTAATTTATCAATAGTTATATTCTATTTTGTTCTTTTTTGTACTGTGATGGAGATATGCCCATAATTTTTTTAAATTGCTTGCTGAAATGATATTCATCATAAAAACCAAGGTTGAATGCAGTTTCTTTAATTGTTATGTTTGGAAATCTGTTAAAATAGCTTATAGCCTCATTAATTTTAAATTCCAGGATGTATTGGTGAATTGTTGTTCCAAACTGCAATTTAAAATGAGTTTCAGCAGTTTTTACGGACACATTAAATTTTTGTGCAAGCTCCAGATTGCTGAAAAATTTTTCGGGATTGTTGTGAATAATGTTTTTGATGTTTTGCCCCAGAGAATGGGAAACGGGTTGGTTATCGCAAAGCTCTGAAATTAACAGTTGGAAAAACAAATCCGCTTTTTTATGCTTTTTTTCAAGTTTGCAGTTTACAATTTCTGAAAAGTATTTTTTTATATTTAAGTTTAGGGACCCGTTTATGTGGTTTTT
>JAZSRE010000009.1:0-4311 GCA_045538345.1 Clostridia bacterium | reverse complement strand
AGCAAAGATTTCACCGATTGTCTGTGTAGCAGATGGGTACATAACAATATTTTCACCAAAGAGAACAATAAGTGGAATTAAAACCATCCAGCTTAAAAGTCCACCGGCGAACATATAAGAAGAAATACGAGGTCCACAAATAAAACCAACACTCATAACTGCAGGGTAAATCTGTGTACCGATTTCACCAGCGAAGCCTTTAAATCTTAAAGCAACCTCGCCAGGTACTGCTTTTATACCATCAATAATGAATTTGAAAACAGCCGCAAAGCCCATACCTGCAAAAACAGTAGAAGCATTTGCACCACCTTCTTCACCCGCAAGCAAAACTTCCGCACAAGCAGTACCTTCTGGGTAAGGTAATGTACCATGTTCTCTTACAATCAATGCATTACGAAGAGGTACCATAAAGAATACACCAAGCAAACCTCCAAGAAGAGCAATAAGTGTAATTTCCAAAATTGTAGGCTTGCCCATAACACCTTCAGACGCCCAAAGGAATAGTGCAGGCAATGTAAATATTGCACCTGCAGCCAAAGATTCACCTGCTGAACCTACTGTCTGTACAATATTACTTTCCAAAATTGAATTTTTACGCATAATTACGCGAATAACACCCATAGCAATAACCGCTGCAGGGATAGACGCAGATACAGTAAGACCTACTCTTAAGCCAAGATAAGCATTTGCTGCACCAAATACAACTGCAAGAATAATACCCATAATTATTGATGTAACCGTAATTTCGGGAGTAATTTTTTCCGCAGGAATGTATGGTTTAAATTCGTTTTTGTTTTCCATATTATCCTCCATTCTTTTGTGTGAATATTTCTACAAAACACACTTTTGCCATTTTATCATATTATTTTACAAAAATCAACAAAAATTATATAAGACATTTAAGCAATGATTCTATAAACATATCGTTTGACTTTTCATCCCTTACAGCCACCCTTATATAAGACCCGTCAAGCCCTGTAAATGAGGATGCATCTCTTATGATTATATTGCTTTTAAGCAAACGTCTGTACACCGTGGTAGCCGATATATCTTCAAGCTTTAAAAGAAGAAAATGACAATCACTGTTAATAACTTTTACGTTACTTAATGATTTTAACTTTTGTACAAATTTTCTTTTTTCCTCGAAAATCCACTTTTTGGTTTTTAAATCAAACTTGTCCGACTTATAGGCATTTTCGCACAAGACTGCACCGCAACAGTCAACCTGCCACGGAAGTTGCATTTCCCTTATATTATCCATAACCTCATCACTTGATACTACATAGGCCGCCCCAACACCAGCCAAATTGTAATATTCAGACAAGGAACGTATAACAATAAGGTTATAATAACTTGATATTAAATCAACCGCACTAATACCGTCCGGCACAAAATCCATATAAGTTTCGTCTACCACCACATATATACCCTTTGCCTGGCAAAAATCAAGCACATTTTTAATATCTGTTCTGGTAGCTACACGTCCTGTAACGTTGTTTGGGTTGCTTATAACAACAACGTCTGTACGCGAGGAAATGCCTTCTATAAAATCATCACTGTCAAATTTAAAGTTTTTCCGTTCCTTCAAAGTATAAGCAAAAACATCACAACCATTTAGCCTGCACACGTCTCTGTACACAGTTTCGCAAGGCATTAACATAGTAGCCCCTCTTGCCTTTACCGCCTTTAATACAGTGTCAAACATGGTGTAGCTATTGTTACTTATTGCAACTTTTTTTGCATCAATACCATGCTTATTTGCAATATTGGATAATGCCGCCTTATACTCTACATCGGGCCTGTTATTTATTTTTTTTGTTTTAATGGTCCACAAAAGTTTTTTGGGAGTAGGTAAAATATTACTTCCTCCACTAAAGTCCAGTGCTTTTTGAGGACAAGGTGCATAATAAAGATTACCCCCAACCTTCTGGTTGCAATCTATATTTTCTGTCGAAAGTTCAGTTAGTTCCACTTTTATTCTCCTGTCGGGTTATATTTCCTTGCCGCACTTGGCACAAAAAGAACTGCCTTTTTGGATTTCCGAACCGCATACATCACATACCAAAGTACCCTTTAGCTTTGCAATTTCAGCTGATATTTCGTCAATTTCATTATACATACTCTGTATTTGGGCACACAATGTTTCCACATCGTCAGCTTCAACTTCCTTGCCAATATAATTATAATACGCCATTGTACCTATTTTTTTATAATTTTCATCAATTTCCGATTTTAGTTTGGAAATTTTTAAAGAAAGTTTTGTTGTAGAATATAATGTGCCTGATTTTTCAACAACCTTCTGTGTAGCGCCCGCCAAAAAGTCTTTTGCATTTTTTACATATTCATTCATATCTTTACAACTCCTATTCATTTTCTAAAAAAATTACATTATATATATTATACAACATAATATTAAAAAAATAAAGATGTTGACAAAATTTTTTTAAAAATTTCTCTTATAAGCAAAACAAGGATGTCACCCCCCTTATGACACCCTTGCTTTATCTATCTCCCCCCACAGGAAATTGGTTTTAATATGAGAAACATTCTACAACTTCTATGTTTCCTTTTATTTTGTAATTTCCTCTTGCTATATCAGGAAATAGGAAATAATCACCCTTTACAAGCTTTCTGCTAAAGTCCTTACCTGTAATTTCGCCGCAACCTTCAGTTACAACATATATTCCGGCACCCTTATCAGGAGTAAATTCTCCTTCGGTAAGTGTAATTCTATTTATACCAAAATTGTTTGTCTGTTTCAAACCAATTAATTCTTCTATTTTAATATTATTGTTGCTTTCAATGCACACAGGCACTGTCTTAACATTTACAATCGGGTCAAAATCAAAACAGTCAATGGCAGTTTCTTTGTCAAGCCCTATATACATATCCTTGTGTGTAAGTGCAGTTTCTCCGCACCAATACTCAGGCTGAATGGTAAAGTCAGTAGGTTCCTGAATTTCAAGAATAAGGCACCCTGCACCAATAGTGTGAACTGCCTTTGCGGGTACTAAAACCACGTCTCCAATTTCAACCTCACGTTTTACAAGTAGTCTTTCCATAGCGTCCTTATCGGTTTTGCTTTCTTCTATCGCTTTTGAAAATTCTTCCCTCGTTATGCCTTCTTTAAACCCAAAATATATGCAGCCGCCTTCCGCTTTTGCAAATTTTTTCATAATTATATTTTATTACTTCATTTCCCACACCTGTATATTTTTTATGCATATCACTGTCAAAATGTTTAAAATTCATTATAAGGTAATCAATATAATCTGCCATCTCAAAAAGTTTTGGATGTGTGCCATTTGTTTCTATACAGGTATGAATATCCTCACTTTTTAAAAGCTTTAATAAATTTAAAAGCTCATCATACTGTACAGTTGCCTCTCCGCCCGTAAAGGTAACACCGCCACCAGAGAAAAACATTGGTTTTGCAGAAATACATTCACCTAAAATTTCCTCTATGTTGTATTCTTTACCGCCGTCAGGCTTCATACTTTCCGGATTAGAACACCAAATACACCTCATATTACATCCCTGTAAATGATATACAAGCCTGTTTCCCGGACCATCCTGGGAAAAATTAAAACCTTTATGATAAATTTTCACTTTATCACCTCATTTTCAGTATATACAAATATTATTTTACAAGGAATTGACAATAAAGAAAAAAGATGTAAAATAACGAAAAGAGGTGATAATGTGTACATAACATTTTCAAATAATATGAAGCATAATATAACTGAGGCAAATATCAACTTTTACGCACATCCCTTTGTTCACCCAAGGCGTAAAATGGATTGCCACGATTTCATATATATCTTGCAGGGGGAATGGGAATTTGGACAAAAAGGCGAAACCTACAAATTAAAAAAAGACGACCTCCTTATTCTTCCTGCCAATAACACCCATTATGGGTTAAGCCCTTGCTCTGCAAATACAAAAACAATGTATTTTCACGTTACTTGTGAAAATGATTTTATTTCAAACGAGCACTCAAAAGGGCTTTGTACAAAAAACCACATAAACGGGTCCCTAAACTTAAATATAAAAAAATACTTTTCAGAAATTGTAAACTGCAAACTTGAACAAAAGAATAAAAAAGCGGATTTGTTTTTTCAACTGTTAATTTCAGAGCTTTGCGACAATCAACCCGTTTCCCATTCTCTGGGGCAAAACATTAAAAATATCATTCACAACAACCCGGAAATTTTTTTCAGCAATCTGGAGCTTGCACAAAAATTTAATGTGTCCGTAAAAACTGCTGAAACTCATTTTAAATTGCAGTTTGGAACAACAATTCACCAATAC
>JAZSRE010000140.1:0-9413 GCA_045538345.1 Clostridia bacterium | reverse complement strand
CATACAAAGATTTCCTGCAAAACAAGTCATTTATGACGACGTTGAGCAGTTGAAATCGCCTGTTGCGGTGAAGTTTGCTTATAGCATAAAGCTTTTAAATTTTAAAATTCGTAGCATACGAATTTTTACATTGTAAAAAATAACAATTATTAAATCCGCTTTATGCGCTCTGCACTATTTTTCTATTCCTTGTCCTCCAACTGTTCTAAAATGTCTTTTAGTTTCTGTGGGTAAGCAACATCAAGCTTTCCCAAATTTTCCAAAATGGAAATGCCCTCGTTAGATATGTAAAAAAGCACCGCCATAGACCGTATTGCCCCAAAGCCCGTAAGGTTATCCAAAAGGTGGGCGATTATAATTACACAAAATATAATTGCCTTTTTCAAAAGCCCGATAAAACCAACACGGCTGTTTAGCTTTGCCTGTTTGATTGCAAGGACTACTCCTGAAATGTAGTCCACCACCACAAACCATATTAAAACCGTAAGCAGGGCATCAAAACCGCCAAGTGCAGACATAATGGTCCCTCCCATTACGGAAAAAATCAATTTTAAATACATAAGTAAATCTGTCATAAGTAACTCCACCCCCTTAAATGCAGTTTGTTAAAATAATCTGCCTTGTAGCCGTATTCAAATTCATCAAGGCACCAATATCCCTTTTTAAAATATTCACTGTGTTGCTGTGAGGAATGTTCAATATCCATCCACCTTGCGTCTTTTGGCGTACCTTCACACACAAGCTTTTGTTTTGGCTTGTCCTCTTTTGGGTTGTAAACCCAAAGGCACCCTCCGCTGTCTGCCATATATAAAGGTCGGTTTAAATCCTTTGCTGACTTAAAATCGGCATTAGACATACTTTTTGTTTCACAATGCTTTCCTCCCCCGTGAGTGTGTATAAAGGCAACACCCTTTTTAACCTTTGGAATATCCCACACAACCTCTTTATCACTTCCGATTTTCACATTGTCCCAATAGTAGCCATTGTTGTCTTTGTAAATGATACCGCCTATTTCTTTGAATATTGCAATTGACAGACAAGTCCAGTACATTGCAAAGTCAAAGGCACAGTCATCCGCAGTTTCAAAATATTTCTTTCTGCCGTATATGGCAACTTCCTTTGTATCTTCATTCCAGTCAACATTAAGCCCCATAGCCTCTGAAACAAAACGGATTGGAACAAAGGTACGGCTATCCTTTAAAAACGGCTCCGTATCCATACTTGTAATTTGCCCGTCATTATTTAATATTCTACTGCCTATTTTAAGCTTAATCATTACATTTCACTTCCTAAAACAATTTTTTTGCGATGTTTGAAGCCATTAAATTACACCCTGCTGTTATTGGATGTGTTCCGTCTGTTGCTGAAAAATAAATGCTTCTGTTAAATTTATTCATTCCAATATTGTAATTATCTATATATGGAATGTGGTATTCTTCTGCAATTTCTTTTGTTTTAGCAACATACTCTGTTAACTTTACACCACCAAACATTTTTGTATCACTATCTGCTGAAAACTCACCATTATCATCAAGCCAAAAACGATAAATTGGAGTACATACAAAAATCTTTAACTGCGGATAAGCGTTTAACAATGTTTCAATACTGTATCTTAATGCACCCGCAAATTTTGTAGTATCTTTGTTGTTTTCGGCATTATCCAAAACTACCCCACTTGCAAAATCATTTGTGCCATAAGCAATGGTAATAATATCAACTTTTGAAAAATCAATAGATTTTAAAAGCGTTACTGTTTCGGTAAAATATGACGGCATACCCCAACCAGTTGTGCTTACTGCCGTATCCTGCAAAGTCCAATCATTATTAACTATTGCGTCAGCGAGTTTGTGCATAGAGAATGCATTCCAATTACCTGAATGTGAGGACATTCGACAACCACCAAAACCACAATTGTGTACTGTCGCACCTGTCAACTTTGCAATTTCAGTTGATATATCATTCGGTGGTCTACGATTACCAAATATACTGTCACCAAAATTCACAATAGTTTTTTCGTTTAGTGTTTGAACACCATAAGGTAAATGATTTTTCTTTAAAACTGTTCTTGGTTCAACATAAGGTTCAAATGTTGCTATACCATAATTGTCATACTGCAATGAGAAGTTTTCAAATGTCGCACCACTTGTTTTGACACCACTTAACCAAAAAAGAGCAGATGTTGCATTTGAAGGAATTTGCCAAGCCATTGTTCCTTCAGCATTATTAACCACCGCACTTGTTTTGATTGATTGGGTTGATATTTGTGTACCTGCTTCATCAAGCCATATCACAGCCAAATAATGGTCTGCTCTACCTTCAGTTAAATCAGTTGTGATAGTCAATATTGAATGACCACTTTCAATAGGTATAGGATTTGGTGTTCTTATATGGTTTGTACTTGATGATTTTTTAGTACCCGTATAATATCCGCTTTCGCTGTCTGGGATTAGGATATTTTTTCCATGTTCTAATTCATATCGTTCGTCTATATCACCTATTGCATTAGTTAAATCTGTTTGAGATACAGAAACTTTTTTCCACTCACTCCATTTGAAAATCAAGTCTGTTGGGTCTTCATAAAATTCTCTTTTGTATATATCCCCATTACTGTCAATTATAGTTTGATACCACATACCGTTTTCATCACTATTACAAGAAAATATTAAATTATCTAAATAAGCCATCATTTCTGTATAATAAGGAACAATACAAATCGGACGGTAATCTACATATTTGCTTGTATCAAATATTGGATTTTCCTGCCACGGTATATCTTCGCCTTTGTTATAATCCCAACCGTTTATATAATCTTCAATAGTTACCTTGTTATTTAAAGCATTTGCAACAACACTGTTTGCTATTGCATTGTCAGAGTTTGGATTAAGTTCTGTATCTACAATTATGGTGTCGCCCTTATCACCTTTATCGCCTTTATCACCCTTGTCGCCTTTTTCGCCCTTGTCACCCTTTTCACCCTTGTCGCCTTTTAAACCTCTTTCACCTTGAATACCCTGAGGTCCTGTATCGCCCTTTTCGCCTTTTAAGCCTGTTTCACCTCTCGGGATACCAAAGTTCAAGACAAGATGTTTTTCTGTACCTGTGTTTGTTATGCTAGGCTCTTCATCAGGCTCAAGCTGTGTTACTTTTCCTACCTTTACTGATACTGTGTATGGCGAAGGTGTAGAAGATCCGGTAACATTTACAAATTCGTCAACCTCTAATGTCAAAGGTTCAAAGCGGATTTCTTTTGTAGATGTTTTCACCTCAAAGCCTACTTTTAAGTAATTATATGCAAGGTAGTTAGAATCCAAAGCCAATTCCACAGTATTCTTGTTGATGTCAATAGCTCCGCAATTTTCTATAACATCACCGCCACTACCGGATTTCACATAGGCGTTGACGGAGCCTACAAGATTGCCTGGGAATGTAGCACTGATAATAACCGCCTTGTCCTCTTGCTGTGCTATGTAAAATTCACCGTCATCATAAGTGTTGGAGATATATCCTTTATCGTTGTAAGTAAGGTTTATTTTTTTCATTCTTCAGCACCTCCGTATAGGTCTACCTTTAACTGCTTACCGGAAAAATAATTGGTTTTATATTGGTTGTACCATACATCAATTACAAGACGTCCATCTTCAATGTATGCAACTGGATGCCCGTTATAAGACGCTTCGCTACCATGTTTAAAATCGCCAAATCCGGAGGGGGAAGATGAACTTTCATAATAGGTTGAATATCCCAAACATTTATTGTTTTGAATATCATACGCAACCATAATACATGATGCACTTTGCCGTAGTGATGTATTAGGATTAACTGGACGTATTTGGTCAAATAAAGTCATGCCAAAAGCTTTTGCATACCCAGTAATATTCATATCAACAATGTACCTTTGAGCAGTATCTCCATCAGAAAAAACAACAAGTTCAGGGTCAAGCACTAAGGTAACCACCTCATTTGTCCCCTTTGCATCTGCATTCAAAAAAGCAAAGGTTCTGTCCTGTTTTAATACACCATTCGTTATGGACCCAAGCATTACAAAATCACCGCTTGGATATTCTACGGTACATCTTGCACCGCCTACATTAATTGTGCCATTAAAGAACAAATATACATACTGTGTTTCTGTACTGTCCTCTAATGTCAAATCAATACCGTCATCATCAATGGTAATAGTTGCTCCGTTTTCAAAAAAGGCAAGTCCACTGTCTATATGAATGTTAGTATCCACTAAAGACAATGCACACTCGTTTTTATAATTCCTTTTTACACCCTTGTTCATCATATGGGCCGTTATTTCATTAAGAGCATCTACCCCATACAAAGTATCGTTTGTAAATGCTGTATAAACTGTGTTTGCCAGGTTATAGCCGATTGCGTTTATATCTTCATCATTTACAAGCTGATTTTTCATAAAACTTATACTAAACATTTTTATCCTCCCATTCTGTTAAAGTCGGCTCTTCATGGTATGATGAGCCTTCGTACCACAGAGAAATCTTTGCAATTTTTTTGTTTACCGTAATTCCATTAGCGTAATACCGTACAACGTCACCTAATTCATAGTCCTCTTTGTATACAATGTTTTTTGTCTTACATATCAATTCGGACATCATAGATGTTTTTGTCTCAAGTTCTGCAAGTGCACCTTTCGGAGTATTAGCCTCCAGCATAACATCTCTGCTAAATATTCCACTTTTATTTTCAAGTTCAATATGGGTCCATTTTGGGTTTTCTACGGGAGTTACCGTACCTTCCATCCACGTATCATTATATTTCAGAAAATACCATCCGCCGTATACTATATTTTTGTTTGAAAAATCTTCTTGAATTTCATATACATTAAGATTTCCTTCACTTAACATTAGCGGATTGTTACTGGATTTTAAAAGCTCAAAATAAATTGTTTTATTTTCAATAAATAGTCGATATCCTAAATTGTGATTTTCCAACAATTTAATAAGAAAGTCATCTGCATATACACATTTATCAGTTGAATAAGCTGTTGTTCCAAAATCTATGTCGTTTTCTACTGGTGTAAATGGTGTATAATCTGAAATTATGCCATATACAGCCTCTTTTATATCTCCATCAATAGTTTGTGGAGTGACAACAAATTTGTGCAATAAAGAGTTAATATGACTGCCGTAAACACTCTTTTTGCCAGTTTTGAACTGATAATCAGTAAAATATCCCTGGAAATCTCCCCAAGTCAATAGCAAACTGTCTTCTCTGTATTTTCTTATAAAACCCTCAACCTCATCATCACGAAACACAAGTTCAAAGCTACCTTCACCGCAAAACTCAATATCTGCATTCATAGAAATATACCCATTATTCTTTGAAGATGCAGGCAGTATGATTTTGTCCGAAAAATCCAAAGTTTCAAATGTAATGTCCATTATCTCACCGCCATTATATAAAGTCTGTTATAGGTAACATTAGCCGTCAATATCTGATTTTTGTCAGATGTTTCAAAGGCGATTTCATTTTCACCTATATCAAGGTAAAAATTCTCCAAAACAGTATCGTTTGTGATATGGTTTGTTATGTTACCGTCAATACTGCTTTTTATTCTTCTTGTTTTAAGGTCAAGTGTTACGGTTTCACCCTCACGCATTATGTGATTAAGGCATATAAAAGCACCTGTAGAGTTATTCACAATGGTTATTATGGATTTTTCTGCCACAGGGGCGGTATCTGTCTTTATTTCAATTAAAGGATATGTAATTTTATCCCCATTGTTTACAACTATACCTTTTTGCAAATATTCTGACCAAACACACGGCAATATAAATGTGCCGTTTATTAAATCCTTACTGCTTGATATTGTTGTAGCACTGTCTTTATAGTCGTTAAAATAAGGATAATCAGCTTCAAATTGTACCGTGAAACCGTTTATCCCACTATTGCCGTGTCTTTGTATATCATCAAGATTTTTGACCTTGCAATCAATTTTTCGCTTGATATTACCAAATTCACAATACAAAGTACCTTCATAATAGAAAGCCTTTAATATTTCCATCAATGTTTTTTGCCCGCCGTATATATCACCGGAAACAGTCATTATTCTAGACATATCTTTACTCACGGTAGTTGTTACGCCGTTTTCCCCTGCAAACTCTATTGTTTCGTAGTTTTTTGCAGGCAATTCAAAACCATTTAAAGGTTCTATCAAACGAATATGGGATAAAGCACCGCCCATTTTGACGGTGCCTCCCTTTGATACATATTTCAATATTGTTGCCATTTATTGACCACCCCATTTGCTCGTATGTTCCTGGTAAATATTATTTTGCTTCTGTTCCTCAATTATTTCGTGTGGAGATGCAGATGAGGCATATATGTTTGTTGTCCTTGCATCAGTGAATGTATTTGTTGTTACATTGCCTGCACTTGCTATCGCCAGTTGTGTGCTCAAACTTTTCATTTCAGCTGATATTTTTGCCTTTACATCCTCAAATACATTTTTTATTTGATTCATAAATCCTTCACCGTACTGTTCTGCAGATTCTTCACCTATTTCAAAGAAATTCTCTGGCAACTGTCCAAATTCAGCTTCAAGACTTTCTGCCAATTCTTTAAACTCAGAAGAATACACTTTGCTACTAACCTTTTCTGAAAGTCGTTGATTTTCTTCCAGGTCATCCATATATTTATTGAACTCTGCTTCGGTTGCGGTTAATAACTCGCTAAGGTATGTAATCGCCTCATCAATATCCATATCAGCAAGAAAATCCGTAAAGTTATCAGGCAAATCAGGTCTTTTTTCATATACCCTATCTAACAAATCACTATATTGTTGCAATTTCTTATTACTTGCACCAACGTCCGCAAGTCGTGTGTATGTAGTTTCTTCACCTTTTTCCACAATAGAATACTGCTCGTATGTAAGGTTAGAGCCTCCCTGCAATTTCTTTGCCATTGCATCTTGGGCTTTGCCTATCTGCTCAATTTGTGAAAGAGCTACATCTTTGGCATCTGATAACATATCGTTGTAATAGTCAAAGATTTCGTCCGTATAATCTTCCCAATCATCACTGCCCTCTTCAAAATATTTATTGCGAAGTTTAGCAAGTTCCAAGTAGTATTCCTTATCAGAAATCACACCGTATTTATGTGCTTTTTGCAGATTATTTAAATCTGTCTCAAGAGCAGTTTTTGTATCTTTGGTCCTTTTGGCGTTTCCGGAGGTTACTGTTTTTGTTGTATCGTCATCAGTTTCTTCAACCGTATCACCAACAAGCTCTTTTACCTGTTTTGCATAATTGGACATTTCTTCAAAATATCCTTCATACTCTGCCTCAAGGGCGGCAATAGTATCATTGGCATCATTTAAAGCTTCGAGAGATTCGTAAACCTTTCCGCCTGCATAAGTTTGATTTACTCTCCACTTTTGTGTTTCATCTAAATCCTCGTAATTTGGCATAAAGTAGGCTTTTTGGTTTTCGTAATGAGCTTGTGCAGTTTTTTGAGTTTCTTTCGCATCAACCAAAGCCTTTGCCGTTTCATCCATTTTTTGTTGATAAGCATTAACCATAGACTTTGCATACGCAAGGTTATAATAAGATGTTGTTAATTTATCAACAGCTTGTTTTTGGATATTTATTTGCCCAGTTTCATCGTACAGACAATCAGTTATACCGGGAATGATTTTTTCAAGATTTGCCGCAGCAGTGTTAAATTCGTTTTGAACCCTTTCTGCCTCTTCCTGTGATAAGGTATTACTTTTTATTTGTCCTTCAAGAGAATACAACTTATCTTTTAACAGCACCGCACTTTCTGCCTCTGCCATTTCGGATGAAGAGGTTTGGTCAATAGATTTTATTGCTTCTTCATGAGATTTTTTTAAATCCTCAAGAGATTTCTGTATTTCTTCTGATACAGAAGTATGAGTTGCATCATAAACAACTATAGCAGTAACCAAAGCAGCTAAAGCTGCAACTGCCAAAGCGAAGGGATGTTTCAAAATCGTACTGTTAAACAATCTTTGCGCCGCATCAGCAAGCTTTATCTTACCTGTCAGTACACCATAAATAGTTTGCAAAGGGGTCAAAGTCATAAGCAATAAACCATTTACCGTTGCTCCTGTCGATGCAGTTGCACTGTTTACCGCCAAAGCAGTTGTATATCCAGTAAGCGCCGTTCTTGTTGTGTTAAGCCAACCTGTAACTTGTTGAATAACACTCATTGCAAGCAACACTGTTTTATATGTCACAAATGCAGATGTCCCAACGGCTGTAATTGATGCAAGTGTTTCAATATTATCAGCAAGAGTAGAAATTAAGCTTGTCAATGGTTTTAAAACAGGTACCGCATCACCTACTCCATCTGCAATCTCACTTATCAAATCAGGTATAACATCTATTACCTCAAAAAACAATTCTTCTATTGTATCAATAATCCCAGGTATTAGTTGTCTTATAATTTCTGGTATAACAGGTATCAGCCCGTGTACAAGCTGAATTAAACCCTCTGCCAATGCAGGTGTTAATTCTTCGATGTTTTTGACTACAACATCCATAGCACTTGTTAATGCCTCTTCAAGCTCCTCGGCTGTTCCTACACCTGCCATAAAGTTTTCAAATGCGGCTTTTAAGGTAGTAAGAGACCCTGCAAGAGTTTCATTTTCCTTTGCATAGTTACCTGCAGCATACTCTGTTTTTTCAAGAAACATCATCATTGCCGCATTAACTTTATCATAGGTTGTTTTAAGCTCACCAAGTCCGTTTGCCTGTGCATAGGCTTGCAACGTAGTATCGTTCATTGCAACACCAAGATTGTCCATCATAGTGAAGTTGCCTTTAGCAGCACCTGCAATACTTTCCATAGCAAAGCTTACGTCAATACCCATTATTGAGGCTACATCAGATGCTCTTTGCATCGCTTTTGCAGAAATATCCGCGCTATCTCCTATGGTAAAGCCTACGCCCTGAAACAACGCTCCCATCTTGTTGGCGGTTGCCATATAATCGGATGCAGACAATCCCATATTTTTATATGCCTTATTTGCCGTTTCCTGTATGGTGGATGCAAACTCTTTGAATACAGCCTCGGAACCGCCTAAATTCTGTTCAAATTCACCGCTGAATTTTAAAGCAGCAACAGTAGCACCTGCAAACGCTGTACTAACCGCCGCCGCTCCTTTTACCGCAACGCCCAACGCACTTTGAGCAACATTTCCAATTCCTTTTAATCGTTTCTCTAGTCCGCTATCATCACCATCTATTTTAATAACCAATTTATCTGCCAATGTCCTCACCTCTCTATGTGAAAAATCATCGGCACATAATGGCTCTACTTGATTTTCTTATTTTCTATGTTAATTTCAAATAGTCTTTTGCAGTTTCTACCCTTGCATTTGACATATACGCCCTTTGCAATAGCGTCTTTGTTTTTATATATAGGCA
>JAZSRE010000148.1:0-18486 GCA_045538345.1 Clostridia bacterium | reverse complement strand
GTTTATGTTTGGAATATAGATTAAGAATGAATATATTTGAATATTCCTGATGCAAAATTGATAAAAACCTTGTGTTTTTATAGTTTTATAATCTTCTTAAATTAATAAATGTCATTTTAATCAAGGTCTAGAGGGAAATCTGTGAAAAAAGCTTTTAGAAAATAGTCAGTTCTTTAATAGCTGTGGAACCAAAATTATAAAGGAGTGAAATAATTATGGCACAAATTATAGGAATAGCGTTATGGGCTTTGATACCTGGTTTTGTAGCAAAGAAAAAAGGTAGAAACTTCTGGGGATGGTATTTTTTGAGTTTTGTGATTTCTCCGTTGATTACAATGATTATTACATTATGTCTTTCTAATGTATCGGAAAACAAATATGTTGAGACTGTTTCTAGCAGTTCTGAGGAAATTGGTTTTTGTCGTAAATGTGGCGAACAGCTTATAGATGACAGTAAGTTCTGCAGCAAATGCGGAACTGAAATTCTGATTGAGGTTGATAATACCATTCATCTCCAAAAATGTGAGATGTGCGATAAGTAAACAGACCATTTATCATATTGCGAAATAAAAGATGACCTTGGAACAAGGTATCGTAATATATGTGGTGAATGTATTTTGAAATACGGAGCAAAGAAAAAAGCAGATAGTCATCAAAATTCATAATTAAACAAACTAAGCCCCAGCGAACGAACGCTGGGGCTTTTTTCTATATAGTAGTTTTGGTATTTTTATTATATTAATATCTGAACCATCCCATACCAGGGGTAAGAATTTCAACAATAAATAATACGACTAATGCAAAAGCACATATACAGGTTGAAATTCTAAACCATCTTTTGTCAAGCATAATTGTAGCAATATGGTCTTTTTTATCAGCCAGTCTTTCCTCATAATGCTCTTTGGTATCTTTAATCCTTTGCTCATAATAATCTTTCAATTCTTTTATTCTTTGTTCGTAGGATTCTTTGAGCGTAATTATTGAGTTTGCCTCAACATCTTCTTTTTTTGTTACACTGTAAATAGCATCAAGAGACCCACCCATAGCCTTTACGATCGCCGAAACTGTTTCAAAACGCGGGGCTTCGGTCTTTCCGGAAAAAATATTCTTTACAGTAGCCTCCGGAATACCGCTCAAATTTGATATTGTTTCAATTGTAAAATTTCCTTGTGTTTTCAATGTGTTTAGGTATGTTGTTAGCATTTTTAACTCCTTAAAGTATCAAATTTTTCTTTACTTTTAAATAACTTTTTAAAAAATTGCACCCCAAATTGTCATATTTGCATCTGTATTTTTTGACGATTTCTGTTTAAAATCAACAACCAACAAGAAAGGGCGGAATGAAAAATGTCAAAAGTTTTAAAAAGTGCATCTTTTTGGAGTGCTTTATTAGCTCTTATATACTTAATTGTTAAATACTGGATTGGCTTTAACATACCTGGCTGGAACGATATTTCCGCACAAATTGTAACTATTATAACCATTGTCCTCGGTAATTAAAAAAAGTGAAAGCCGACTTTTCTAGCGAAGTCGGCTTTTTATTTATAGGTTATAATATTTATCAAATTCCGCAGGATGTGGGATTGTAGCAAGTTGACGACATTCTTCCCTTTTTGTTGCAATAAAGTTTTTAAGCAATTCTTCAGGGAATACTCCGCCTGCTGTTAAATATTCGTGGTCTGCCTCCAAGGCATCAAGTGCCTGTTCAAGTGAAGTTGGAAGATGTTTAAGTTTAGCCTTTTCCTCATCACTTAAGTGGAACAAATTCATATCATAAGGACCCCAACCATTTTCATGTGGGTCTATTTGGTTTTTAATACCATCTATACCTGCCATAAGTATTGCCGCATAACAGAAGTATGGGTTACATGTAGCATCAGGGTTTCTAAGTTCAAAACGACGAAGTTCAGGAGCTTTTGCATAGGCAGGAATACGAATAACCGCACTTCTGTTTGATGTTGCATAGCCAACTGTAACAGGCGCCTCAAAACCGGGCACAAGACGTTTAAAAGAATTTGTACTTGGATTTGTAATTGCACAAAGCGAAGCAATATGTTTTAAAAGCCCACCCATAAACCAATGAGCTTCCCTACTCAAATTGGAGTAACCATTGTCATCTGAAAATACCGGCTGGCCATCCTTTAAAAGAAGCATGTGTACATGCATGCCGTTACCCGCCTCACCCATAACCGGTTTTGGCATAAACGTAGCAGACATACCATATTTTCTTGCAGTATTGTGAATTATATACTTAATCATCATTGTTGCATCTGCCATTTTAGACATTTGTCCAAGTTCGGGCTCTATTTCAAACTGACCACCTGCACCAACCTCGGGATGATGATAATTAAGAGCAATACCCGCATCGTCAATTAACATACACATTTCACTGCGGGCCTCGTATGATACATCAAAAGGCTTTGCGATGTGATAGTTTTTCTGCTTTGCAACAATGTTGCCAAGCCCTTCCACAGCACTGTTCCAATGTGCCTGTGTTGCATCTAAAGTCATACCAATAGAGTCGGGCTTTACCTCCCAACCAACCTGGTCAAAAAGATAAAATTCAAATTCCGGAAGAATAAGCATTGTATCCGCAATACCGCTATCCTTAAGATATTTTTCAGCTGCAAGTACAATGTTGCGTGGGTACTGTGCCAAAGGTCTGTTTTCAGGACTATCTATAATCATAGCATTACCTGTCATAGACAAAGTAGGAATTTCGCAAAATGGGTCAATTACCGCTGTATCAGGATCAGGGATAAAAACCATATCACTTTTTTCAACAACTGCATACCCATAGTTAGATGCGTCAAAACCAATACCATTTTTCATAGTTTTTTCAGAAAAGTTTTTTGCAGGAATGGTAACATGTCGGTACTGTCCGTTAATGTCAACCATTTTAAAATCCACCATTTTAATATTATGCTCTTTAATCATAGCAATAATATCTTTAACTTTTTTCATTGTAATGCTCTCCTTCACTAATAAACTATGATAATATTTTACCACTATTTTTTGAAGGTTTCAATAGTTATTTTCCCTCAAAGCTTACAAGTAATCCTCCCTCTTCTGCATAAAAACTGCAAAGTGCTCTGTTTTCCATAATTTTAACCTTGGCATCAGGAAACTTGTCAATAATTTTAGACTTAATTACCTTTGAAGCCTCATCATTTTTACAATGTGCAATTATTGCCTTTCCACCCTGATATCCGCTTGCAAGCATATTACTGAAAATTGCATCCAATGCCTTTTTTTCACCTCTGCATTTATCTGTAGGGCTTAATGTCCCCGTTTCACTTGCTGTACCTACAAGCCGTATGCCAAGAATACCTGTTATTTTAGCAACTGCAGGGCTTACCCGTCCGTTATTTGCAAAGTTTTTAAGTGATTCAAGCGAAAAATATATACGCAGTGATTTACAGTATTCTGTAATAATATCACATATTTCTTCGTAGTCTTTGCCATCTTTAATTAATTCTTCAAGCTTTTCAACTATAATTGTAACTCCGGGCCCCGCTGAAAGTGAATCTATAACAAAAACCTTTTTGTCGGGATACTTGCTTTCATAATCCTCCTTAGCAAGCCTTGCTGAATTGTAGCTACCGGAAAGTCCGCTTGAAATTGTTGTGCAAAAAATACGGTCTGCATCACCAAAAGCCTCAAGATATTCTTCAGGCGAAGGACAAGCTGTTGAGGATTTTGTTTTAATTCTTTTTAAATGTTCAATCATTTCATTAACATCAACATTTTCATCATCTATGTATTCTTTATCTTCAACCCTTATTTTTAAAGGAACCGATTTAAAGTCAACGCTTTTCAATGTCAATAAATTTGCAGTTGAGTCAGATACTATTTTAAATGTCATTTTTGCACCTCTTAAATTCAAAATATCTTGTTATCGGTTTTCAGAAACCTTGTAACAAGTATAATTATAACTTTACGTGACAAATTTGTCAATAACTTATTGACATAAAATACAATGAGTAGTAAAATATAGTCATGAGTAATAAGGAAAAAAGATGCATTGAGGAGTCAATAAAAACCTTTCGTATGCCAAGGTTTAAGGAACTTCCCGATGTAGGGCTTTATTTAGACCAGACAACTAAATACATTAACGGTTTTCTTGCCCCTTTGGGTCTTGAAATAACAGGTTCTATGATAAGCAATTATGTAAAGAAAGGACTTATAACAAATCCTTTGAAAAAGCAGTACAGCGCTGAGCAGATTGCATATCTCTTTTTTATTGCCATTGCAAAAAATGCTCTTTCAATGGAAAATATAAAAAAATTGCTGGATATTCAAAAAGAACTGTACGAACCGCAAATGGCATACGACTATTTTTGTACGGAATTTGAAAATATGCTTTACTACATTTTTGGAATTTCCGACGAAGTAAAAGAGATTGGTGTTACAAACACCGAGGTAAGGGATATGTGCAGGGGTCTCATAATTGCAGTTGTACACATAGTACACCTTAAAACTTACTTTGAAAAAATAGACTGTAAAGGATAAATTTATTTAATTATGCACAATAACTATTAACTTTTTTAGGAATTTATATGTATTTTATTCAAATATATACAAAATAATAAAAAAATATTGCATATTTATACAAAAAGGCGTATAATAAATGCATAAATAATCAACAAGAGGTGTAAAAAATGAATAAGAAAGACATTAAAAAGGTTGTTCTTGCCTACTCAGGCGGACTTGATACATCAATTATTATTCCTTGGCTTAAGGAAAATTACAACAACTGTGAAGTTATTGCAGTATCAGGCAACGTTGGGCAAGCTGACGAACTTGAAGGCTTAGAAGAAAAAGCTATAAAAACAGGTGCTTCTAAATTATATGTTGAAGACCTTACAGAGGAATTTGTTAACGAATACATTATACCTACTGTTAAAGCAGGTGCTAAATATGAAGAATATATGCTTGGCACATCATTTGCACGCCCTATAATTGCAAAGAGAATTGTTGAAATTGCAAAAGCAGAAGGTGCAGATGCTATCTGTCACGGTTGTACAGGTAAGGGTAATGACCAGGTACGTTTTGAACTTGCTATTAAAGCGTATGCTCCTGATATGTATATAATTGCTCCATGGCGTGAATGGGATATCAAGTCTCGTGAAGAAGAAATTGCTTACGCTGAAGCTCATGAAATCCCACTTAAAATAAGCCGTGAAACAAACTATTCAAAAGATAAAAACCTTTGGCATCTTTCACATGAAGGTCTTGACCTTGAAGATGCAGGTAACGAACCATTGTATGAAAAGGAAGGCTTCCTTGAAATGGGTGTATCACCTATTCAGGCACCTGACGTACCAACATACATAACATTAGATTTTGAACAAGGTACTCCTGTTGCCCTTAATGACGAAAAGATGTCTGCAAAGGAAATTATTCTTAAACTTAATGAAATTGGCGGGGCAAACGGTATAGGTCTTTTGGACATAATTGAAAATCGTCTTGTTGGTATGAAATGCCGTGGTGTATATGAAACACCGGGCGGTGCAATCCTTTACTTTGCACATGACTACCTTGAAACAATGTGCCTTGATAAATATGTAATGCACAAAAAACAGGAACTTGCAATTACATTTGCAGACCTTGTATATAACGGTCAGTGGTATTCACCGCTTCGTGAAGCTTTGTCAGCATTTGTTGACAAAACTCAGGAAAATGTTACAGGCCGTGTTAAAATTAAACTATACAAAGGCAATATGATTAAAGCCGGTGTATGGAGTGATTATTCACTTTATTCAGAAGAACTTGCTACATTTGATGAAGATAACGTATACAATCAGGCAGATTCTGCAGGCTTTATCAATTTGTTTGGTTTGCCAATTAAAGTTCAGGCACAGGTAAATCAAAAAAATGGCAAATTATAATATAAAATAAACAAGGCGGAGCAATCCGCCTTGTGTCTTATATAAATCGGGAGGAGGATTTTTTATGGATAAAATGTGGGCAGGCCGTTTTGACAAAGCTCTTGACAAAATGGCAGATGATTTTAATTCCTCAATACATTTTGACTGCAAAATGTACAAGCAGGATATTACAGGCTCTATGGCACATGCAACTATGCTTGCGGCACAGGGTATAATTACCGATGCTGACCGTGACGCCATAATAGATGGATTACAGTCTATACTTAATGACATAAATTCAGGCAAACTTGCTTTTGATATGGATGCTGAAGATATACATATGTTTGTAGAATCAGAACTTACAAAAAGAATTGGCGATACAGGCAAAAGACTTCACACCGCAAGAAGCCGTAACGACCAGGTAGCTTTGGATATAAGAATGTATCTTAGGGATGAAACCAATGAAATTATTGAACTTCTAAAAAAACTTATTGAAGTAGTTGTAAATAAAGCGGAACAATATAAAGATGCAATTATGCCCGGCTACACTCATCTTCAAAGAGCACAACCAATTACCTTTGCACATCATCTTCTTGCCTACGGCATGATGTTTTCCAGGGATATTTCAAGACTAAAAGATGCTATTACAAGAATGAATTATTCTCCTCTTGGAAGTTGTGCACTTTCTGGCACAACGTATAACACTGACCGTTATATGGTAGCAGAAAAGCTTGGTTTTGACGGAATTACCCTTAACAGTATAGATGGTGTTTCCGACCGTGATTTTTGCGTAGAACTAATGAGTGCCTACTCAACCGCTATGATGCATCTTTCAAGATTTTCCGAAGAAATTATACTTTGGGCATCATGGGAATTTAAATATATAGAACTTGACGATTCATACACAACAGGTTCAAGTATAATGCCACAAAAGAAAAATCCTGATATGGCAGAACTTGTGCGTGGTAAAACAGGCAGAGTATACGGCAACCTTATTGCTACACTTACAATGCTTAAGGGCCTTCCTCTTGCATATAACAAAGATATGCAGGAAGATAAGGAAGCTATATTTGACAGTATCGAAACTTTAAAAATGTGCCTTAGTGTATTTACCCCTATGATAGATACCATGAAGGCTATTCCTAAAAATATGTATGCTGCTGCACAAAAAGGGTTTATAAACGCAACAGACCTTGCAGACTACCTTGTTAAAAAGGGTCTTCCCTTCAGAAACGCATATAAAATTGTAGGTACAATAGTTGGTGACTGCATAAAAAAAGGCATAGTTTTAGAAACAATGTCATTGGACGAATACAAAGCACAAAGTAATCTATTTGACGAGGATTTATTTGAAGAAATTTCATTAAAAACCTGTGTGGAAAAACGAATTTCCGCAGGTGGTACAGGAATAGATTCAGTAGAAAAACAGATAGAATATTTAAAAAATTATACAAAATAAATTAAAAATAACCACAAGAAAATTCTTGTGGTTATTTATTTTTCCTCTTAACAGTTTTAAAAGTTAAAATATTTAGTAACACATAGGTTATTGGCACAGCAAATATGCCTGCAAAAGCAAAAGCAAAAATTTCGTGCCATTTAAGTATATTATACATAACAAATACACAACCGTTTTGTATTATAAAATTCGGAATATATGAAATGCAGAATTTTAAAAAGCGTTCAACATTAGTCTTACGCTGAAACACAAAATAGGAATTCAAGAAATAGGATATAGTTATAGACATACAATAACCGAATACAAACGATAAGTTAACCGGCAAAACAAGTGAAAACATATAAGACGCCAAAACACTGTTAAACCCATTTACAAAACCAACGGCTACAAACTTACCAAAAGCCGGTGAAAGAAAAACTCTTTTAACTTTTCTAAAAAAAGCAATTAATTTGTTCATAGAACACCTCTTTGCCAAATTCAACACACATTGTAATTATAACAAACAGGGTGAAATATGTCAAATACCCAATATTATTTTATTTAATTTTGTTATATAGTTCTCTTATGTTTTCAAGGATGTACTCGGGCTTTGTTTCACTATTTTCAACATCCTCCAACGTACCTTCTCCGCTTAGTACAAAAACTGTACTTACACCTGCATTTACTCCGCAAGCAATATCTGTATATAACCTATCCCCCACAACAACTGTTTCTTCAGGCTTATAACCCGTCTTTTCCATTGCAAGGTATGCCATATCCGGTTGAGGCTTTCCGATAAATTTAGGCCTGCGTTTCGTCGCATTATAAAGCATCTCACTTACTGACCCGCAATCAGGCACAAAGCCATACCAGGTAGGACATACCCAGTCAGGATTTGTTGCTATATATTCAACATTTCTGCCCAAAAGTATGCAGGCATCTTCTAATTTTTGAAAGGAAAGTTCCGTATCAAATCCCATACACAAACAATCTATATCATCCTCAAGCTTGTCTGTAACAGGCAAGCCACTTTCTGCAAGCTGTTCTTTAAAAGACTTTGTACCAAAGGCATAAATTTTTTTATAACTTTTCTTCTGCAAATATAAAACAGTAGCATTTGTAGACGTCAAAAAATCATCTGCAGTCGATTTAATGCCCAAAGATGCAAGCTTTTCAACATATTTATCTACACTTTTAGAAGAATTATTCGTAATAAAAACACATCTTCCGCCTATGCTATTAACATATTCAAGAAATTCCAATGTTCCATCAAACAAATCATTATCAAGATAAATTGTACCATCCATATCAAGTAAAAATAATTTTTTATCTTTTAAATTACTCATATCAATTCTCCCATAGATTTTTCTTTCCCGTAGATACTGCAAACGCACCACAATTCAACGCATCTTCAACCTCTTCTGTACAGTCTATAATGCCTCCGGCTATTATAGGTACATTTACAAGTTGTTTAAGCTTGCTTATAATCTTCGTTATGACACCAGGCATAATTTCTATCATATCAGGCTTTGATGCTCTTACTGCCTCAACAGTTGTATCAACAGAGTGAGAATCTACTATAAAAAACCTCTGTACAGTAAAAACACCACATTCCCGTGCAGATTTTATAATATTAACCCTTGTACTTATTATTCCGTCAACACCGGCACCCTTTACATATAAAATACCGCTTTTGTCCTTTCCTATACCCGTAGCAAGGTCGATATGTATAAACAGTTTTTTTCCATAACTGTGTGCACACTTTGCACATTCCGCAACGCTATGTAAGTCAGGGCTTAAATGAAAAATTATATTAACTTTTGATTTAACGGCATTTTCAAACTCATCCCGTGTCCGTACTGCCGCGATAATTTTATTTTCCATACTCATACCCCTTTTGTGCAATTATTGGTTCTGTTTTGTGTGGCGACAACATTACTGCCAAATACATTCTTAATTATAACATCCCCAACACAAATAGGCAAGTCCGCAACTGTATTATTTATAATTTCCATACACTCAAAAATCTTTTCTTGTGAAATTGTTGTATCCGTTTTTACCGCCACCACACTCCCATCACAACATTTTACTGTTGTTGTAACCGTCCGTTGGGGATTTACACATTCAGATTCGGCATATTTTGCACCTCTCGGGCAAGTGTTACCACTTACTGAAACAACCTTGTTACCATCAAGTTCCACCTCAAGTGTACAACCCATAGGGCATACTATACAGGTAAGTTCTCTTTTCATATTAAAGCACCTCCAATTCAAAGTTTAACTCATTAGCACCGACAAACATATCCTTTGTAAGCTTTATACTTTCCATTTCACCGGGAGCAACTTTTATCTTCTTCTTGGAATATACTTTTTCACCATTTTTTATAACATTTACCTTTACATTTTTATATACATCCGCAACACGGAAGAAAACTGTAATATCCTTATCCTTTGTAATCTTCTGTGGTACTGTGTAACGTATTTTGCCATCTGTTTTTATATTTACATCTACTTCCTCTTCCTTTGTTCCCCTTATGTACTGTGCGGCAGCCTTACCTGCAATTTCCGCTTCCTCGGAAACAAAGTCAACAAGGTCGTGTACGTGAAGTACGTTACCACAGGCATACACACCATCAACGGAAGTTTGTCTATCCTGGTCAACTACGGCACCGTTTGTTATACCGCTAAGTTCAATCCCTGCACCTTTTGTAAGTTCATTTTCAGGAATAAGACCAACTGATAAAAGCAATGTATCGCAAGGTATAAATTCCTTTGTTTCCGTAATAGGACGTCTTTTTTCGTCAACTTTTGCAATTGTGACGCCCTCCACTCTTTCCTTACCATGAATTTCTACAACAGTATGGCTTAACTTAAGTGGTATGTTAAAATCGTTAAGGCATTGTTCAATATTTCGTGCCAATCCACCAGAATATGGCATAAGCTCGCAAACTGCATTAACCTTTGCGCCCTCTAAAGTCATACGTCTTGCCATAATAAGCCCAATATCGCCTGAGCCTAAAATGACGATATTTTTACCCGGCATATATCCTTTTACATTAACAAATTTCTGTGCTGTACCTGCACTGTAAATGCCTGCAGGTCTGAAGCCCGCAATATTAAGCGCACCCTTTGCACGTTCACGGCAACCCATAGCTAAAATTATTGCCTTTGCCTGAATCTGAAAAATGCCGTCCTCACAGTTTGTTGCAGTTATAACCTTATCCTCTGTAATATCAAGCACCATTGTATTTAGTTTTACGGGAATGTTAAACTCACGTACCTTTTGTTCATATCTCCACGCATATTCAGGGCCTGTAAGCTCTTCACCGAATTTATGCAAACCAAAGCCGTTGTGAATACATTGTTGCAAAATACCCCCAAGGTTTTCATCACGTTCTAAAATGAGTATATCACGAATACCGCTTTCATAAGCCGCAACTGCAGCACTCATGCCTGCGGGACCCCCTCCTATAATAACCAAATCTGTCATATTATTCACCTTCCTTTGTCTTGCCTACATTCATTAATGAATTACCACCAAATTTTGTAACTTCTTCATACCTTATACCAAGTTCTTTTGCAAGCATTTCCACAATTTGCGGACCACAAAAACCACCTTGACACCTGCCCATCTGTACTCTTGTACGACGCTTTACACCATCAAGGTCACGAGGTTTTGGGTTAGTTCTTATTGCATCTAAAATTTCACCCTCTGTTACCGTTTCACATCTGCAGATTATTTTACCGTAAGCAGGATTTTCCTTAATCATTTTATTTTTTTCTTCAATACTTGCTTCACGAAAAGCGTGTGCAGACTTACGGATTGGGTTGAAATTTTTATTTTCTTTCATTTCCAGACCTGCTTTTTCAAGCATATCGGCAACCATTTCCGCAATGGCAGGGGACGCCGTAAGACCGGGAGACTCGATGCCTGCAACATTTATAACATTTTTGACATTTGAATTTATAATAAAGTCCCCTGTATCACCTGCCGCACGTAGACCGCAGAATGATGTAATAGTCTTGTTAAAGGGGATTCCGTCTACGTTTACATTCGCTTCACGGATAATATTTGCAAAACCTTCAGGAGTTGTGGAATTATCCTGCTTATTTTCCATATCAACGGATGTAGGTCCTGTTAGAAGATTTCCGTCAACTGTAGGCGAAATAAGGATGCCTTTACCCATTTTGCTTGGTGTTCTGAATACTGTTGTGCGAACCAAGTTTCCGCATTCTTTATCCAAAAGTATGTATTCACCGCGTCTTGGATGAATTTTAAAGCTGTTATCCCCAACAAGTGATGCTATTTCGTCCGAATACAAACCTGCCGCATTTACAATATATTTAGCATCAACAGTTTTTTCTCCTGATGATATTGTATAGAAATCACCTTTATCTTCAATTTTATCAACGCAGAAATTAAGCTCAAGGTCTGCACCGTTATCCATTGCATTACCTATTGCCGCAACAGTAAGCTCGTATGGGCAGGTAATTGCACCCGTCGGTGCATAAAGTGCACATACAACATTTTCCGAAATATTTGGTTCAAGCTTTTTAAGCTCTTCCTTTTCCACTATGCATAGGTTTTTAACACCATTTTTTGTACCGCGTATTAAAAGCTCATCAATTACAGCACGGTCATCATCATTAAAGCCTATAACAATTGAACCGTTATTTATATACTTTACCCCAAGCTCCTTTGTAACCTGCGGAAACATTTCAGAACCACGTACGTTAAGCAAAGCCTTAAGACTTCCATCTTTAGCATCAAAACCTGCGTGTACAATGGCAGAATTTGCCTTTGTAGCACCCATAGCCACATCATTTTCCTTTTCTATTATACAAATTTTAAGGTTGTAAGACGAAAGCTTTCTTGCAATCATTCCCCCTACAACACCCGCACCAATTATTGCAACATCATACATACAAATTCCTCCATTTATATAAATAATCATAAAAAAAGACGCACCAAAACACAGGTTTATCACCTGTATTTTGATACGTCTCCAAATCTCAGTACCAAGAATATTGTATAACATTTTTTTGATTTTGTCAATGACTTTTAATGTTATACTCCTTTAATCATTCGGTATTTTGACGGCGTCACACCAAATTTTTCATAGAAAAGTTTATAAAACCAGGAAAGATTTTCATACCCACAATTGTAGCAAATATCAGTTACAGAAAGGTTGCTGTTAATAAGAAGGTTTGCACAATATTCCAGCCTCAATTCGTTGATTAAATTTGACGGCGTTGTGTTGTAATATTTTTTTAAAGAACGGCAAAGATGTTCACGACTTTTACCTGACAATTCATACATCCTTTTCATACCTACAATAAAATTTTCGGGATTTTTCATTCTTTCATAAGTCATTTCAAGCCATAAGGGAACATCGCTTATGTGTGGCGTATAGTTCATAAAATAATTTGCAAAAGTATTTACAACCAATGTTTTAAGCTTTAAACGCACAATATTTAGATTCTCCCCCTGGTTAAGTTCATTTAAACTATAAAAAAACTTTTCCCTTTCTGCAGCGTTTAGAGTTACCATTGGAGGCATTGGAGAATTCAAGTATTTATCCTTCGGAAAATCATCACCAAGATACTCAAAAACACTTTCAATAAGTTCAGCAGACACAGCAAGATTCAAAAGTTCAAAATATTTGTCATCTGCACGTTTGTAATCATGATAATCGAAATCACGTATAAACAATAAATTCCCCTCTGTTAAAAACTGTTGTTTACCGTTTACAATATGATGAGCAACCCCTTTTTTATCATAAAAAATTCATAGAAATCATGACAATGTGGACGAAATTATAAATATATATAAAGAACTTCAAACAAAATTCCCAAACTGCAAACTACGTGCCGCAACACTTAGTGATATTGCACTTAAAGTACGCAATATCAAAAACCTCCCTGTAGTAGAAAAGGATATTGGAGACACCTGGATAAACCCTGATGACATTATAGACGGTAACCTTTTGTGTGCAATAGATAAGGGTATAAGAAATAAAGATACATATATCAAACCTCTTGATACCCACCTGGTTGCGCCTTACGGAAGAAAACTACTTTACTATGGTTTAAAAAACCTAAAGCAAGACTTGTATTTTAACCTTTATAACAATGTGTACAGCACAAATTTTGTTGAATGGTATCACGATGACCTTCTTTCAAGATTTATAATTGAAAAGAGATAAAAAAACACCCCGGTTTGTGGTTTACACAAATCGGGGTTTTGTTTTAATAATTATCTGTTAAGAATAAGCTTTGTAAGTTCAACAGGGTCAACAATCTTGCCGTCCTTATATACACGCATATTGCCTGATGCAATTTCATCAATAAGAATAACTTCACCATTGTTGTAACCAAATTCAAACTTAATGTCCCAAAGGTCAAGACCTATTGTCTTAAGGTCATCAGCTACAATTTTAGTAATTTTAAGTGTGTTTTCCTTCATACTTTCAAACATTTCAGGAGTCATAACACCCAAAGCTGCAAGCCCTTCCATTGTAACCAATGGGTCGCCTTTTTCATCATTTTTAAATGTACATTCAACGTAACCGCCATCCAAAACAGTACCGTCTTCTATATATTCACCATATCTGCGTATAAAACTGCCTGTTGCAACAAGACGGCATATAACTTCAAGACCATGGCCAAATACTGTTGCAGGAAGAACTTCCATAGTAGCGTTATCAATATCAGCACTTACATAATGAGTTTTGATACCTGCTTCCTTAAGCATATCAAAATAGTATACTGAAGTTCTAAGGTTAGCTTTGCCAATACCTTCAATTGTAAGCCCTACTGAATTTTCACCAGGATCAAAAACACCATCCTTACCTGTACAGTCGTCTTTGAATTTCAACATTACATTGCCGTTGTCTAAACCGTAAACATCTTTTGTTTTACCTTCGTAAATTTTCTTCATACTTCATGCCTTCTTCTCTTTAAAATTTTTAACATATATAGTATATCATACCCAAAATTAATTTTCAATATTTTTTTAATCCAAATTTTATTTTATCGCCTTGTTTTTCCACTTGCCAAGCCTGTAAAACACTACAGATGCTACTCCACCTATAATCCATGCTATTAAAAGTGAAACTGTTATACATTCAAATCGTCCGTGAGGGAGTTCTGCAGTTCTTGTCATATAAGATATTACATAGGCAAGAGGAACTCTTATAATAACCGTTGTAACAATTGAAATCCACATAGGTGTAACAGTATCACCCGAACCTCGCATAACACCACAAAGACTTTGGGTAATTGCCATTGCAACATATCCCGCCGCAAGAATTGACATAAGATAATAACTCATATCCACAAGTTCCGGAGTAGTTGTGAAAATCCCCATAAGATATTTTCCAAAAACAAGAATCATACCTGTAAGAACTACCGCACAACCAAAAGCAATTGCTGTACCCTGCTTGGCACCTTTTGTAACCCTGTCATAAAGACCTGCACCTACATTTTGACCAGCAAAAGTGGTAAGTGCCATAGCAAATGAAAAATTAGGCATCATAGCAAATCCGTCTACTCTCATTATAACAATATTTGCAGCAATAAACATTTCTCCAAAGCAATTTGAAAGTGATTGAACCGATATGTTTGCTACGGAAAATATTGCCTGTGTAAGGCCTGAGGGTAAACCAAGCTTTACAATAGTCTTAACATATTCACCAACAGGCTTTAAATATTTTATTCCAAAATCAAAATGTTCCTCCATTCTTGATAGCTTAATAAGGCAAAGTACCGAGGAAACACCCTGTGCAATTATAGTTGCAAGAGCAACCCCTACAATACCCATTTTCACATATACAACGAAATAAATATCAAGAAATATATTTATAAAAGTAGCTACCAAAAGATAAAGCAGTGATGAAACAGAATCTCCCATTCCTCTTATAATAGCGCTTAAAATATTATAATACGCCATACCTGCAATACCCCAAAGCGATATAATCAAATAGTCATAACACCCGTCTATAATTGCTTCGGGAGTATTAAGTAAATACAGTGCAGGTTTTATAAAAGGCGATGTAACCAAAATAAGAAATATACAACTTATTCCCGTAACGATAATACTGTTTCCTATTGTATAAGAAAGTTTTTCCCTGTTTTTAGCACCAAAGTACTGTGAAACCATAATAGTTGTACCTGAAGAAATACCCATAAAAAGTACAAGTAATACATTTACTATAGGCAAAGCGCTTCCAACGGAAGCCAACGCATTATCCCCTATAAAACGCCCTACCACAATACTGTCTACTGTACTATACAACTGTTGGGCAATATTCCCTATAAGTAATGGTATAGTAAAAGCTACTATACTTTTCCAGGGAGAGCCCACAGTCATATCCTTTGGTGCAAATAATTTTTTGAACATTTATAAATTCCTCTCCATTAAACATATATTTTGCAAAAACAAACTCAGTAAAATACTTTTTCAAGGGCAAGTCCGCAGGCGGGCAGTGTTACCCCTGCCATTTTTCTATCCTTGCTGTTGAAAACATCATCAATCACATCTACAGAAAGTTTACCTATTCCTATTTCATAAAGCGTACCACATATTATGCGCACCATATTATACAAAAATCCACTTCCGTTTATTTTTATTTTAATAAGTCCGTTATTTTCAGAAATATCAATACTGTTTATAGTGCGTACAGTAGATTTTTTTGATTTACCCACTGAACTAAATCCCTTAAAATCATGTGTACCCAAAAACAGTTTCGATGCATGACGCATTTTTTCAACATCAATTTCCTCATCAACAGTGTAAACATATTTTCTGACAAAAACATCTGATTTTTTAACCGCTATACTATATTCATAGGTTTTTGAAACTGCATTTAATCTGCTATGAAAATGCTCATCCGCTTCTTCAACATCTGTTACAAGAACATCTTCCGGTAAATATCTGTTAAGATATTCCATAATCTCATTGGAAGATATCCCGACATCACACTTGAAGTTGGCAACCTGCGCCTTCGCGTGTACTCCACCATCTGTTCTTCCAGAAGCATAAATTTCAATGGGATGTTGGCACATGCGCTCTAAAACATTTTCAAATTTTTCCTGAATGGTATTTTTTGTATTACCTTGACGCTGCCATCCGTTGTACTTTGTACCGTCATACTGTATGGTTATTTTATAATTCTTCATAAAACCCCTCAAGTAATTTGATTTTATAGGTCAACACCAAGAAATTTCTTGGCAAGAACACCCACAAAGAATGAAACCACTGCCACACCAACACTTATAAGGGTCATTTCCCAAAATCTTGGTTTGAATTTTTCGCCCTTTGCTACTGATATGTAATAAGTAAAACCTGCTATAATAAGAACTACAACCCCAATCATAGAAAACAGTGCAGTCATATACTGACTGTTACCAAAAATCAAATAAGGAGCAATTAAAAGTGCAACTGTTATAAGATATGCAATACCCGTATAACAACAGGACTTAAAGGCATCATTTCTGCCTTCGCTCTTTGCTGCAAGAAACTCACTTGACGCCATTGAAAATGTTGCCGAAATGCCCATAATAAGCCCCGAAAGCGCAATAAGACGAGTGTTTTGCATAGCAAAGGTAAAACCCGCAAGCGAACCTGTAAGCTCCACCAAAGCATCATTCATACCAAGCACCATACTTCCAACATACTGCAGGCTTTCTTCATCAAGCATTTCCAAAAGTGCTGCTTCGTGCTCTTCTTCCTGTTCCCTTATATGTTTACTTTCCTCAACCTCTGATGCAATAAGTTCATATTCCTTTTGTGCAATTTCTTCACCATTTTCCATAAGCTTAACAGCAAATGTAAAACCAAGAACCCGTGCAATAAGCTTGTATTTTAAAACTTTAAGTTTTTGAGGTTTCATTTCTGTTTCTGTGTATTTTTTCCATATTTCATAATGAGCCTTTTCCTCTTCACTAAGACGTCTTAAAGTTTTTTTATTTTCTTCTCCCTTTGCAAATTTTGTAATCTCACTGTAAATTACACTTTCAGTAAGTTCATTTTGTTGCATTTTTTTAATTATTTCCATAGCCTTTAAGGAAATTTCTTTTTTCATAAAATTCACCTCGTACACAAAATCCTTTTCCAATTTTACCATAATTTCCATATTTAATCAAGTTTTTAATGTATAATATCTATTGACAAAAACATTTTTTTGAATTATAATAACCTTGTTCCGGAACAATAATATAATTAAGGGAGCTTGCGCAAGCAGGCTGAGAGTAAGCGTATTGCCGCTTTAACCTGTAACCTGATTTGGATAATGCCAACGTAGGGAAATATCAGTTTAGATTTCTGTAATCGAACCAAATTTCCTTTGGTTCGATTTTTTGTTGGACTTATTCCTCAATTACGAAAGGAATGATTAAAATGAACACAACTAAAAAATTAACCGCAAGTGCACTAATGGTGGCTCTTGCAACGGTACTTATGGTAATAAGCAAGCTTATACCCGCCCCCTGGATGCAAGGGGGCAGTGTAACCTTGGCATCAATGGTGCCAATTATAACAGTAGGCATACTTTTCGGCACAAAATGGGGTATTTGTGCATCTGTTTCCTATGCCATACTACAGATGATATTTGGTTTTTACCCACCTCCAACACAAACTCTTCTTTACTTTGTACTTGTGGTTTTGCTTGACTATATTTTTGCCTTTGGCGTGCTTGGTTTATCTGGCATTTTTTATAATCTTATGGGCAAAAAATATTTTGCAATTCCAATAAGCGCCTTTATTGTAACCTCACTTCGTTATTTGTGCCATATTATATCAGGCATACTTATATGGGGTGTTTACGCAGAAGAGGGACAAAGTATCCTTGCATATTCTGTCATTTACAATGGTACGTATATGATTCCCGAAATTATAATATCAACCATAGTAACGGCAATTGTATTTAAATCCAAAATAATAAAAAGATAAAAAATTGGCAGTGGTAAATTTATTTGTGTAATTTACCACTGCCATTAATTTTATTTTGTATAGACAATTTTAAAACTATCCCCATTTTCAAGTTTCGTTGCGTCAACTCCCGTATTCATACTCTCGTCGTTTTTATAAAAACCCCAATAGCATTGATTTATATCATAATCAGCGGTTATTCCGTTTACTTTTTTAACATAAAGTCCGTAAGGCCCCTGCTCACCATCA
>JAZSRE010000101.1:0-15183 GCA_045538345.1 Clostridia bacterium | reverse complement strand
GCTAACCTCCGCCTCATTTTCAATTTGTTTAAAAAGCAAGGGATGTAAAAATAGTCCGGACCGCAAAAAGAAAAATTATTTATTTTATTTATTGTGTTATACATCTTCAACCAAAGCCTTCTCCTTAGAGGAGCACCCCAGGGTGGTCTCTCTTGACCTATGGTCAATTCACCTTCAAGGGGGACCGCTTGCGGTGGATGAGGTGTATAATGTAGAAAATCCTTGGGATTTTCTTTTTGTTTTATTCTTTTTGCTACGAACAAACTTCACCTCTCGTCGTACCATCGTACGCCTTCGGGTAACCCTTCGGTTCAGTTTGTCCATTCCGAAACAATTTTTCCTATCCCTATAGGAAAATGGGTTGTAAAAAATTTTTTTACAACCCGTTTTTGATAACTATTTTCTCAAGTTACATTTAGCAACAATTGCTCTGTATCTTTCGATATCTTTTTTCATAAGATAGTTCAAAAGACCACGTCTTTGACCAACCATTTTTAGAAGACCTCTTCTTGAGTGATGGTCCTTCTTGTTAATCTTAAGATGTTCGTTAAGATGGTTGATTCTTTCAGTAAGTATAGCGATCTGAACTTCAGGAGAACCTGTGTCAGTTTCGTGCAATTTGTACTTTGCAATAATTTCCTGCTTTACTTCCTTCATCATAGTGCTTTCACCTCCACTTGAATTTTTTAGCACACGAGAGTTAAACCCCGTATACTTATGCATAACCCGAGCATCAGGCGAGTGGAACATTACCCTAAAACCCAGCATTAGCTTTTACATTATACTACATAAAATTTTATTTGTAAAGAGATTTTTTAAAAATTTCCAAACTTTTATTTTTATCGTCCTCAAGTTGCCTTTTAAGTTCCTCCTTTGAAGAAAACAAGGCAACATTTCTTAACTTCTCAAGAAAGTGAACGGAAATATTTTTATCATATAAAAGTTCATTAAAATCAAAAATATGAGTTTCAAGCAAAATCTCATTATTCTTAAAGGTAGGCTTACTGCCGTAATTAGTTACGGAAGGGTAAATACTTCCCCCATACTCCGTAAGGGTAGCATACACACCCTCATCGGGCATTATGCGGTTTTCGGGGGTGCATATATTTGCAGTGGGAAATCCCATAGTTCTGCCAATTTCATTACCGTGTACAACAGTCCCCGTTACACAAAAATTACGGCCAAGCATTTTTCTTGCAGTTTCGAAATTACTTTCCTCTATGTAACCGCGTATTTTTGTACTGCTTACAACCTCACTGCCAAAGCATACAGGCTCTTCAATATGAAATGCTATACCGTTTTCCTCACAAAAATCCTTTAAAAGCCCTGTATTACCTTCCCTGCCCTTGCCAAAACGGAAGTTATAACCCACAGATATATATTTTGCATCCTTAATATAATTATCCAGAAAAATTTTTGCAGGGGTGCTTTTAAATTTATCATCAAACTTTTGAATGTAAATGCAGTCAACACCCAAATCTTCAAAAATCTTTATCTTCTGCTGTGTGTCTGTTATATACTTTGCAGATGATGTAAGTGTATCAAAAGTATATACGCAGGATAAACATTTGTTGGCTTTAGCATATTCAGTTATATTTTTAATAAGCCTTTGGTGTCCAAGGTGTACCCCGTCAAAAGCACCTAATGCTATGGCAAGCCCCTTTGGAAAATCAGCCAAGTCCTTAATAACCTTCATATATTATTCTCCGATACAAAACATAATTTCTACCTTTAAAAGGCCCTCATCCATACGGGAAAGGCACAAAAATTTACCATACTCGTCGTAAACCTTATACTGCTTGCCCTGTTCCCCGTTAAAAGGAATTGCATTTCCGTTTAAAACCTTTTTTAAAAGGTTGTCTTTTACGGTTATTTTTTCGCAGTCAAACAAATTTTCCGCCAAAATTACATAATCCTTGTAATTTTCAGGTGTTAAGTCATCAAGCTTTACAGAGTTTGCGATTTCAAATATGGAACTCTGGGTACGCACAAGACTTGTCATAACTGCACCGCAACCTAATTTTTCACCAATGTCGCTTCCCAGTGTACGGATATATGTACCCTTGGAACATTTCACATCTATTGTAAAGCTGTTTTTCTTTACATCAAGTATGTTTATTTCATAAATTTCAACTTTTCTTGCCTTACGTTCAACCTCAACACCCTTGCGGGCAAGGTCGCAAAGCTTTCTTCCTCCCACCTTAATTGCCGAATACATAGGCGGGACTTGTTCAATTTCACCCTCAAAGCTTTTTATTGCTTCAATAATCTGATTTTTGCTAACATTTACGGCACGTTCAGCAGTAACATTACCGCCAATATCAAGAGTATCTGTTGTAATACCAAGCACAAATTCGGCGGTGTATCTTTTGCGAGATGCCGTAAGCATATCTGCAACCTTAGTACCCCTGTTGATGCAAATGGGCAAAACCCCTTCTGCATCAGGGTCAAGGGTACCTGTATGTCCAACCTTTTTTGTACCTGCAATTCGGCGTACCCTGTTTACTACGTCGTGTGATGTCATACCCTTAGGCTTGTAAATATTAATAATACCGTCCACTATCTGATTCTGACCTCCAGTTTAATTCTTCTTTCAGCCTCTTCCACAAAGCGGTTTTTTACATCCACAAGGTTTCCGTGCACAGTACATCCTGCCGCACGTTCGTGTCCTCCGCCGTTAAAATATTTTGCAAATGCCGCAACATCAACAAATTGGGACCTGAGGCTTACCTTAACCTGATTACCCTCAATTTCCCTGAAGCTCATAGCCACAATAGCACTTTCCAAGGAACGTGGTATGGTTACAAAATCACCTGCATCATTTTCAGTAGCACCCGACTTTTTAACCTGTTCGGCAGTAATTGAAACAACGGCAATTTTATCATCATAAAAAGTTTCAAGTGAATTGTAGGCATATTTCATAAGTTCAAGACGGTTTTTGCTGTTCATTTCAAACAGATAACTGCTTATAAAAGCACTGTTTATGCCATATTCCAAAAGCTGAGCCGCAATAGAATGAGTGTGAGGTTTTGTATTTGAATATGCAAACCCCCCTGTGTCGGAAACTATTGCAATGTAAAGATTGTTAACAATCTGTGTAGTAAGAGGAATGTTCATAAACTGTGCAAGCTCGTAAATAATTTCACCTGTTGCAGACGCCACCGGGTTAACAAAATTATGTGTTCCATACTTGTCATTAGTCATGTGGTGGTCAAGGTTAATTGTAACAGGGCAGGCATCAAAAGCACTTACCCTTGTACCCATACGGAATTTGTCTGCACAGTCAACAGAAATTACCAAATCAGGCGTAAAAGCTTCATTTTTATTTTTTACACCGTCAAGGATTTTCAAAATTCTGTTGTCGTAATCTTTTTCGTCTAAAATTACATCTGCCTTTTTGTGAAGTTCTTCAAGCATAAGCTTAAGTGCATAACTTGACCCAAGGCAGTCGCCGTCTGCATTATAATGAGGGATAATAAGAATTTTTTTACTGCGTCTTATTGCATCGCTTATTTCTGTAAACACAAAATCATCCCTTTCAAATTACTTGTTAATATCATTAAGAAGCTTGTTTATATGTGCACCGTGTTCTATTGAATTATCCAAAGTGAAAATTATTTCAGGAGTGTACCTAAGCCCAAGCTTGCGGGCAAGCTCCTTTCTTACAAACCCCGACGCACTTTTAAGACCTTCAATTGCATCTTTTTGTGCAGTTTCATCGCCAAAAACACTTACATAAGCCTTGCACCATCTAAGGTCCTTTGTTATATCAACAGCAACAACACTGCAAAGACCCTTGGTAACCCTTGGGTCTTTAAGCTCACGGATAATGGAGCTTATTTCCTTGCGTGCTTCTTCGTTAATTCTGTCTATTCTGTTTGCCATAATAAAGCTCCTCCCTATCTTGGGATTTCTTCCATTACAAAACATTCAATTACGTCGCCTTCTTTAATATCGTTAAATCTTTCAATACCGATACCGCATTCGTAACCTGTTGGCACTTCCTTTGCGTCGTCTTTGAATCTCTTTAGTGAGTTCATTGTACCTTCATGTACAACAATACCGTCACGGACAATACGAACTTCGCTGTTTCTTACAATTTTACCGTCAGTAACATAGCAACCGCCGATTGTACCAACACCCGAAATTTTGTAAGTCTGACGAATTTCCGCATGGCCCAAAACATTTTCTTTAAATGTGGGGTCAAGCATACCCTTCATAGCGGCTTCAATTTCTTCAATAGCCTGGTAGATTACTCTGTAAAGTCTTACTTCAACATTCTGTCTTTCGGCAGATTCCATAGTAGCTGCAGAAGGTCTTACATTAAAGCCTACAATAATAGCATTTGATGCAGAAGCAAGCATAATATCAGATTCGCTGACAGTACCTGCCGCACCGTGAATAACATTAATTCTTACTTCGTCATTTGAAAGTTTAACCAAAGACTGCTTAATGGCTTCAACTGAACCCATAACGTCAGCCTTTATAATGATGTTAAGGTCTTTAACCTGACCCTGTTCAATCTGTGTAAACAAAGCGTCAAGAGAAACAACCTGCTGAGTAGACTTGTTGTATTCGTCCTTGATTTTCTGTTTTCTCTGTTCAACAACCATACGTGCTTTTCTCTCGTCAGTTACGGCGTAGAACAAATCACCGCCTTCAGGAACTTCCGAAAGACCAAGAATTTCAACAGGCATACTTGGGCCTGCACTCTTAATTCTCTTACCGCCGTCGTCAACCATAGCACGTACCTTACCAACTGCAGTACCTGCCACAACAATATCCCCAACGTTTAGTGTACCGTTTTGTACCAATACAGTAGAAACAGGGCCTCTGCCCTTGTCAAGCTTAGCTTCAATAACAGTACCCTTAGCCATTCTGTCAGGGTTAGCCTTAAGTTCCTTCATATCTGCAACCAAAAGTACCATTTCAAGCAAGGTGTCAATGTTGTCCCCGCGAAGAGCAGAAATCGGCACAACAATAGTATCACCGCCCCATTCTTCAGGAACAAGGCCGTGTTCGGTAAGCTGTTGCTTTACAAGGTCTGGGTTTGCAGTTTCCTTATCAATTTTGTTAATAGCAACAATTATGCTTACACCTGCCGCCTTGGCGTGGTTGATAGCTTCAATAGTCTGAGGCATAATACCGTCATCTGCCGCAACAACCAAAATTGCAACGTCAGTTACCATAGCACCGCGAAGACGCATAGCAGTAAAAGCTTCGTGTCCCGGTGTATCAAGGAATGTAATATCCCTGTCGTTAATGTGTACTCTGTACGCACCGATATGCTGAGTAATACCGCCTGCTTCAGTGTCGATAACGTGAGTACGTCTTATATAGTCAAGAGTTTTAGTCTTACCGTGGTCAACATGACCCATAATTACAACAACAGGAGGACGAGGCTTCAAACTTTCCTCATCATCTTCAACGTCGTTGAATAAAATATCCTCGTCTGTAACAATAACCTCTTTTTCAACAGTTGCGTTAAATTCTGTTGCAATAAGAGATGCAGTATCAAAGTCAATAAGCTGACTTACCGATGCCATAATACCAAGCATAACAAGGCATTTAACAACCTCATTTGCAGGTTTGCCAAGCTTTTCGGCAAATTCACCTACTGAAATTTCATCACCCATATAAACAACAACATTTTCAGGTGTTTCTTCCTTTTCCTTCTTTTCCTTAACAAGCTTTTCATTTTTATTTTCCATCTTGTTGCTTGTTTTATTCTTTTTAATTTTTTGTTTCTTATCAGTCTTGTTTGTGTCAATGTTCTGAGGAACAAGCTCTTCAATCTTTTCAGTATCAAATTTTTCAAGGTCAACACTTACAGTTCTTGTGTCAACGTATCTTGATTTTTTCTGTATAGGAGCATCATCAATAATGTCCTCAACAGTTTCTTCCGGCTTTTCTTCTTTTTCAGCCTTTTTGCTTTCCTTTTTAGCTTTAGGCTCAGCACCGCCGAAGATAAATTCTTCAACCTGATATTTGTGTGTAAAGTGTTCCAAAACAATGTCAAGCTCGTTAGCTTCAATAGAACTTTGTGCACTTTTAGCCTTACTGCCAAAAGCCTGCAAAAGCTCTAACATTTCTTTTTTATCAACACCCAAATCATTAGCCAGGGCACTAATTTTTATTTTAACAGCTGCCATTTTCAGCCACCTCCGTCAAATTATTGTACTTCTCTTTTAAGGACTTTGCAAAACCCTCATCAGTTATTGCAACAGCCACACAATTGCTTACCCCAAGTGCCTTTCCGTTGTCATCACAACTGCCGAAAAATAAAAAGTCGGTACAGTATGATTTGCACTTGTCGGATATGCGTTTTTTTGTTCCCCGTGATGCATCATTTGATATAATAACCAGATAAGCCTCAAAGCCTCTTATTTTGGCAATTACGGCTTCCGTGCCTGTTGTAGCCTTACCTGCACGCTTTGCCATACCCATTGTTCCGTATATTTTACTTTTTATCAATGTTTATGCACTCCTCGTAAATATGGGCAGAAACGCTTGCACCAAGCCCCCGTTCCAAGCCCCGTATTTTCCGTGCCTTTTCTATGCAGACAATGTTGTTGCACACATAAGCGCCTCTTCCGCTTGCATTACCCTTTTTATCAAGGGAAACTTCACCATCAAATAACGTAACCCTCAAAAGCTCTGCCTTTGGTTTAACCTCTCTGCAGGCAACACAAGTTCTTAGGGGAACATATTTGCCATCTTTGTATATTTTATTATGCTTCATCCTCATCAACGCCTTCAGCTTTGATAATATCTATTTTCCAGCCTGTAAGCTTAGCAGCAAGTCTTGCATTCTGCCCTTCCTTGCCAATAGCAAGTGAAAGCTGGCTTGGAGCAACTGTAACTGTGCAAATTCTTTCTTCCTCATTTACTTCACAGCTTATAACCTTAGTAGGAGCAAGTGCAGAAGCCACAAATTCACCGGGGTCATCACTGTATTTGATAATGTCAATCTTCTCACCCATAAGTTCGTCAACCACTGCAGAAACACGTGCACCCTTAGGCCCTACACAAGCGCCAATAGGGTCAACCTCAGGGTCGCTTGCCCAAACGGCAATTTTAGACCTTGAACCTGCCTCACGGGAAACCGCCTTAATTTCAACAACCCCGCTTGCAATTTCAGGAACCTCAAGTTCAAAAAGCTTTTTAACCAAACCGCTGTGAGTTCTTGAAAGTACAACCTGTGGACCTTTTGTAGCACGTTGTACATCTACAACATAAAGCTTAATTCTCTGCCCGGGTGTGTAGTTTTCAGCCTCAACCTGTTCCTGCTGGGAAAGTATGGCATCAGAATTTCCAATACGTACCATTACGCTTTTCTTTTCAACTCTTGAAACAACACCCGAAACAACATCGTTAACCTTATCTGCAAACTGACTGTAGAACATACCTCTTTCAGCCTCGCGGATACGCTGTGTTACAACCTGTCTTGCAGTCTGTGCAGCAATACGGCCGAATGTACGTGGGGCAGTAGGAAATTCCACAACGTCCCCCACTTGGTACTTAGGGTCAATTTTAGTTGCTTCTTCAAGGGAAATCTGCAAGTCTGCATCTTCCACCTCTTCTGCAACAGTCTTTTTAAGGAAAGTGCTCATACCACCGCTAGTTCTGTTAATTTCAACACGAACATCCTGGTTGGCACCGTAATTTCTCTTATATGCAGAAACAAGTGCAGTTTCAAGTGCATCTATAAGTACATCACGGCTTATGCCCTTTTCCTTTTCAAATTCTTCAAGTAGTGTGATAAATTCTTCATTCATTTTTTCCAAAATCCTCCTAAGTTATTAAAATTCGAAAATTACATTTGATTTTGCAATATTTTTCTTTTCAATTTCAAGTTGTACAGAACCTGTATCAACAATAATACAGTTGTGCTGTGCCAATGTAAGCACACCTTCAACCTCTTTAATGCCGTCAAGGTCTTTGTAAAGCTTAATTCTAACCTTTTCACCAACGGCGTTTTCAAAATGTTCATCCTGACGCAAATTTCTTTCAACCCCCGGGGAAGAAACCTCAAGGAAGTAATTTGAAGAAATAATGTCCTTTTCATCAAGTACTGATGATAGGGCACGGCTTATTGTTTCACAATGGTCAATACTTACGCCCTCATCACGGGTTATAAAAAGCCTTAAAAACCAATGAGGCCCTTCCTTGACATACTCAACATCATAAATTTCGTATCCCTCACCCTCTACAATGGGCAAAGCCAAGTCGTAAGTAAGCTTTTCTGTTTTTGATAAAACCAAAATAAAACCTCCTGTCTGTGGGATAGTTATAATCCCTAAACAAACAACAAAGAGTGGGAACCCCCACTCCTTGTCAACCAAATATTTACCTTGCTTGGTATATTCTAACACACTTTTTACGTAAAATCAAGTGTTTTTTTATTATTTATTATATATTGTTGTTTTTTTGTTCAAATTCGTTGACTATTCAATAATTTTGTAGTAAAATATTATGATGTAAAATTATAAGTCAAAGGATGAAAATAATGAAAACTACATACATATTTGATTTTGACGGAACATTGGTAAATTCATTACCGTCCATTACATATTTTGCAAATAACGCTCTTAATAAATTTGGCCTTCCTTCAATTCCTGAGGAAAGGTACAAAACCCTTGTGGGCAACGGTGCCAAAAACCTTGTTAAAAAGATGCTTTTGGAGGTGGGTGCAGAGGAAGACCTGTTTGAAAAGGTTTATACCGAATACTACACCACCTATGACGAAAACCCATCACACCTTACAGTGCCTTATGAGGGAATAGTCAAGATGCTTACCGAGCTTAAAAAGCGTGGCTTTAAAACTGCCGTAGTTTCCAACAAGCCTCATAACACTACAAAACAAATATGCGAAAATCTTTTTGGCGACTTAATAGATATATGCCGTGGTCAGGTTGAGGGTTGCCCCATAAAGCCCGACCCTACTGCAGTATTTGAGGTTATAAAAGAGCTTGGTGTAAATAAAGAGGACTGTGTCTACATAGGCGACACCAATACAGATATGCAGACAGGTAAAAACGCAGGGTTATACACCATAGGCGTACTTTGGGGTTTTCGTGGGTATGATGAATTAAAAAGTGAAAATCCCGATATGATAATCTCATCACCCAAAGAATTACTTAAGCCCGCAAATATTGGAAACAGTAAATTGAGTAAAACAAAAAAACTTACGTCTGAAACATTTTCAAAAATTAAGGAAAATATAAAGCTTGGGAAGGAACGTTCCTTTTTTAAGTCAATTATTTTAATTGCTGTACTTTCCCTTCTTCCTATGCTTATGCAGTTTATAGCACAGGGTTGCCATATAGGTCAGCTTCACCCATTTGTTTTTTTGGTAAATTACCTGCCCATATTCCTTTTAATTTGCCTTTTGTACTTTATTTTGGGTAGCATTTCAATACCTTACGGCATAACAACGGTTTTACTTGCTGTTTTACTTGCAATAAACCATTTTAAAATATATTTCAGGGACGAACCACTAAAGTACACCGACCTGTTTTTAGGCACTGAGGCAAACAATATGCTAAAAACCTACCAGCTTCGGTTTGACTTTGTAATTGTGTTTTTAATAGCATTTTGCTTTGTAAGTATTGTGCTTGTATCCACAAGGGTAAAAAGCAAACACCCTAAAATACTGCCTTCCGTTATTGGCATAATTTTAAGTGTTGCAATATTTTTAACCCTTAATTTTACAGTGTACAAAAACACCAATATATATAAAGACCTTCTTACGGAAACATTTCACGAAACAACAACAGTTTCGCAAAAAGGGCTTATATATTCACTTTTCAACAGTGCAAATATAAAGGACCACGTTGCCCCTGAAAATTATTCAAACACAATGGCAAACGACGCCCTTAATAAGTATGAAAAAGAAGAAACCGAAACAAAAAAACCAAATATCATAGCAGTAATGTGTGAGGCATATACCGACATACAAAAGTGGTCAGATATTGATTTTACAGATGAAAGCCCATACAGTTACTACAACTATTTAAAAACAAAAGGTTGTTATGGTGAACTGTTTACACCTGCATTTGGCGGAGGTACTGCCGCTACGGAATTTGAATTTTTAACAGGCAACAACACCTCGGCAATAAACCCAAATATGCCAATTGCATATAAAACCATAATAGACAGCGATGTGGATTCTATTGTAAGAACTTTCAAGGATATGGATTACTACGCAGCAGCTATGCATCCGGGAAATGCCTGGTTTTACAACAGGCAAAATGTGTACCCTCGTATGGGCTTTGATTCATTCACATCAAAGGAAGACTTAACTTACGAAGATATGTATCACCAAAGCGGTTATATATACGACTCTGTATCCGCACAAATGATAATAGATGACTATAACCGACATCTTGCAGAAAATCCCGACCGGGGCTATTTTAACTTCCTTGTTACAATACAAAATCACGGACCATACAGTTCTACAGAACTTTTGTATGACAAAGAATATATTTCAAAGGAAGCCTACGGTCTTACAGACCAGCAGTATTATATAATAAACAACTACCTTGGCGGAGTTGCTGACGCCGACAAATTTATGAAGACAATTTACGAATATATAAACGGACTTGACCAGCCTACTGTGTTTATTATATTCGGTGACCATCTTCCTGCACTTGACGGGGAAAATAAGCTTTTCGAAAAGTTTGGTTACGACATATCCTCCGACACTTATGAAGCCTACGAAAATCAATACAGTACCGACTATGTAATTGCAGGCAACTGGGCATTTACAAAAAAGTACAGACCGGGCTTAAAAGGTCAGCAGGGCATAATTTCATCAAACTATCTTTCAATAAAGCTTTTCCAGTATGCAAACATTCCTCTTACTCCATACCAGTCACTTTCACTGGATATGATGCAGTATGCGCCAATACTAAGCAGACAGCATAACGGTACATCAGCGGGGTTTGACGAAGTATTGCCCGAAGAATTTAATGCATTGTTTGAAGAATATAAGGCAATACAGTATTACAACCTAAACGACTTTAAAGTTAAAACAGAAGAACAAGATATTAACAATACAACTATCAATAAGGAGAACTAAAATGAAAAATCTAGAAACAAAGTACGATCCTAAACAGGTTGAAGACAGACTTTATAACGAATGGGTTTCAAAAGGTTATTTCCATGCAAAGCCAAACCCTGACAAAAAGCCTTTTACAATCGTTATACCTCCTCCAAACGTAACAGGTAAACTTCACATGGGACACGCCCTTGATGAAACCCTGCAGGATATACTAATCCGTTACCACAGAATGAAGGGTGAAGAAGCTTTGTGGCTTCCGGGTACAGACCATGCAGGTATAGCTACACAAATTAAGGTTGAAGAAGTTTTGCGTAATGAAGAAGGCCTTACAAGATACGACCTTGGCAGAGAAAAGTTTTTGGAACGTGTATGGGAATGGAAACACCAGTACGGAAGCAACATTATAAATCAGCTTAAAAAACTTGGTAGCTCCTGCGACTGGGAAAGAGAACGCTTTACAATGGACGAAAAGTGTTCAAAGGCAGTGCGCGAAGTATTTGTTAACCTTTATAACAAAGGCCTTATATATCAGGGCAACCGTATTATAAACTGGTGCCCTAACTGTACAACTGCCCTATCTGATGCAGAGGTTGAATATGCAGACCAGCCGGGCCACTTCTGGCACATTAAGTACCCTGTTGTAGGCAGTGATGATGAATATGTTATAGTTGCCACAACACGTCCCGAAACAATGATGGGCGATACTGCCGTTGCAGTAAACCCTGAGGACGAAAGATATGCACACTTGGTTGGCAAAACACTTATGCTTCCTCTTGTAAACAGAGAAATCCCTGTTATAGCAGACGAATATGTTGATAAAGAATTCGGTACAGGCTGTGTTAAAATTACACCTGCACACGACCCTAACGACTTTGAAGTTGGTCTTCGTCATAACCTTGAACAAATAAGGGTTATGAATGACGATGCTACCATAAATGCAAATGGCGGAAAATATGAAGGTATGGACAGATACACTGCAAGAAAAGCAGTTGTTGCCGACCTTGATGCACTTGGCCTGCTTCATAAAATAGAAGACCATTCTCACAACGTTGGTCAGTGCTACCGTTGCGGTACAACGGTTGAGCCTATGACATCAAAGCAGTGGTTTGTAAAGATGGAACCATTGGCAGAACCTGCTTTGGAGGTTGTTAAAAACGGTACTACAAAATTTGTTCCTGAACGCTTTACAAAAACATATACAAACTGGATGGAAAATGTACACGACTGGTGTATTTCCCGTCAGCTTTGGTGGGGACACAGAATACCTGCCTTCTACTGCGACGACTGCGGTGAAACAACTGTTTCAAAAACAGACATCGACGTATGTCCAAAATGCGGAGGTAAGGTTAAACAGGATAACGACGTTTTAGATACATGGTTCTCATCAGCACTTTGGCCATTTGCTACACTTGGCTGGCCTGATAAAACAGAAGAGCTTGACTACTTCTATCCTACAAGTGTGCTTGTTACAGGCTACGACATCATCTTCTTCTGGGTTGCACGTATGATATTCAGCGGTGTTGAACATATGGGCAAAAGTCCATTTGACACTGTACTTATTCACGGTATTGTCCGCGACAGTCAGGGCAGAAAGATGAGTAAGTCATTAGGTAACGGTATCGACCCGCTTGAGGTTATTGAAAAATACGGTGCCGATGCACTTCGCTTTACTCTTGCAACAGGTAACTCACCGGGTAACGATATGAGGTTCTATGACGAACGTGTTGAAGCAAGCCGTAACTTTGCAAATAAAATATGGAATGCTTCACGTTTTGTACTTATGAATGCAGACGAAAATGCAAGCGATGTTTTGCCTGCAAACCTTGAACTTGAAGATAAATGGATTTTGTCAAAGCTTAACAAGTTAATTGAAAGGGTTACAGATAACCTTGATAAATACGAGCTTGGTATTGCCGTACAAAACCTATACGACTTTATCTGGGACGAATTCTGCGACTGGTATATCGAGCTTGTAAAACCAAGACTTGGCACAGACAAAAACCCACAGAATGTACTAATCTACGTACTTTCAAACATCTTAAAGCTGCTTCATCCGTTTATGCCGTTTATAACAGAAGAAATTTACAGCTACCTGCCTGTAACAGATAAAAAGAGCATTATGATTTCCGACTGGAGTGTTGCAAAGGCAGACCTTAACTTCCCTGTGGAAGAAGAAAACCTTGAAACAATTAAGGAAGCTATAAAGGGTGTAAGAAACTTAAGAAGCGAAATGGACGTTCCTCCTTCAAAGAAAGCTAAGCTTGTAATTGTAACAGAAGAAACAGACCTGTTTAAACTTGGTGAAGCCTTCTACTTAAAGCTTGCAGGTGCAAGTGAGGTTGTAGTTTCAAAGGATAAGGCTGAAGTTCCTGAAAACGCCGTATCCGTAGTTGTAAACAAGGCAGAAATATTTATGCCACAGGACGACCTTGTAGACAAGGCTAAGGAAATTGAAAGACTAAATGCTGAAAAAACACGCCTTGAAGCAGAAATCAAGCGTGTTGAGGGCAAGCTTTCAAACGAATCCTTTGTTGCAAAAGCACCTCAGGCAGTAGTTGACAAAGAAAAAGAGAAAGGTGATATGTACCGTGAAATGCTAAATAAGGTACTTGACGGTCTTTCAAAGCTTAAATAATGAACTACGAGCAGTCTTTAGAATTTATTCACAGCAGAAACAAATTTGGCATCAAGCTTGGCCTTGATGCCACTGCTGACTTATTAGATAAAATAGGAAACCCTCACAAAAAGCTTAAATTTGTGCATATTGCAGACACAAACGGCAAAGGGTCCACCACCTCCTACATCCACGATATTTTAGTGGCAAAGGGCTTTAAAGTGGGTAAATTTATTTCACCATTTGTACATTCCTTTACCGAACGTATACAAATAAACAACTGTGAAATTTCAAAAGAAAGCCTTGCACAGTGTACAACTGTTGTAAAGGACGCAATAGAAAAACATAACCTTACCCCAACCGAATTTGAAGTGGTAACCGCAATAGGCTTTTTGTACTTTGCAAATGAAGGTTGCGACTATGTTACATTAGAGGTTGGCATGGGCGGACGCTTTGATGCCACAAATGTAATTGACCCACCCCTGGTTTCGGTAATCACAAGCATAAGCCTTGACCATACGGATTACCTTGGCAACACCATTTCGGATATTGCCTTTGAAAAGTGCGGTATTATAAAAACAGGCTCTAAAACTGTTGCTTATGCCCACAACCCAAAGGACGCAAATGATGTAATAATCAAAACCGCATCCGAAAGGGGCGTCCCTCTTACATTTGCAGATAAAGACAGTGTAAAAATATTAACCCAGAATATTGAAGGTACCGACTTTGAATATAAAGGCGAAAAATACCATATAAATATGCTTGGTTCTCATCAGGTTTTAAATGCAATAAGTGCCATTGAGGTTGCAAAGCTTTTAGAAATTGAGGATACTTTTATAAAACAGGGCCTTTCAGCTACCCGATTTCGCGGAAGGTTTGAAATTGTAAGCAAAAACCCGGTTATTATAGAAGACGGTGCACACAACTATTCAGGGGTGCTTGCCCTTGGCGATGCACTGAAAACATATTTTAGTGATAAAAAAATTATAATAGTAATGGCAATGCTAAAGGACAAAGAGTTTGAAAAATGCATCAAAACTCTTGCCCCTTTTTGTGATGTATTTATTGCCACCCAGGCAAATAACCCAAGACGTGCAACTGCGCAGGAACTTTCAAAAACCGCAAAAAAATATATTGCCGAGGTTTATGCAAACGAAGATGTAAACGAGGCACTTTATATGGCAAAAAATATGTGTGATGAGCAGGGCATAATCTGCGTATGCGGTTCACTTTATCTGCTTGGAGATGTATTAATTTAAAAAGAAAGGATTATTTGAAATGAAAATCAAAAAATCTGTACCTATGTTAATAACCGCAGGTATTTCTTTAATAATGCTTGTAATTGCATTTTTATCATCAAAAGTTAATATAAGCTCATTTCCCTTTATGCTTTACGAAAAGCTTGGTTTGTATTACAACCAAAATTATAGTATAGTGGCAAATGAAACACTTTCCGCAAACGGTACTTTTGAGGGCTTTGTTTCCCTTTTAAAGCTTGCAAGCT
>JAZSRE010000169.1:0-4171 GCA_045538345.1 Clostridia bacterium | reverse complement strand
ATCAAAGTTCCAATAAAGGTGAAAATTATAGATACACCAATGTTATTTCTTAGGTAATTAATATTAAAAATTCCAAATATAACTGCAAGGTACATATATGTAAGGCTATTTATAATGTACGTTCCGCTACTTAGTGAGTCCATAAAAAAGCCACATATTAAACCAATTATTCCACCGGTAATTGGACCATTAATTAGTGAAATTGCAATTACAAATGAAAAAACAATATTGGGTTTTATGTTTCCAATACTTAAATAATTGCACAAAGATACTTGAAAAGAGCATAATACTACTATTGTAATTGCGTATTTAAGTATCTTTAAAAAGTTTTTCATACTTTATCTCCTTTAATTGGTTATAACAAATACCTCGTATATGTGGTTGAAGTTTACAAATGGTTCAACTTCGGCATATTGTGAAACTCCTTTGTTTTCAGGATGTATTTTAACTATTTTACCAACGGATATACCTTTTGGGTAAACACCACCAAGTCCTGATGTTTTTGCAACATCACCTACAGTAATAGAAGAATCTTTGGAAATATAGGTCATTTTACAAAGGCCGTTTAATGATAAATCAACATCTCCGTCTATAGTAGCAAGGTCTTCGGTTCTTTCAACAATGACTGCCACAGTACTTTGAGAATCTATAATTGTCGTTACCCGTGACCAATCGGCGCCTATATCCGTAATATGCCCCACAAGACCATCTGGAGTTATGACGGTATCTGCCATTTCAAGACCGTCATTTTTTCCTTTGTCAAGAGTTAATGATAAAAACCAAGTACTTGAATCCTTTCCTGTAACATTCGCTGCTACAAGTTCGAAGTCTTTATAGGTATCTTTTATATTTAGCATAGCTCTTAGACGTTCATTTTCAACTTTGTACATATTGTTTTTTTGCACTTTTTCTTCAAGTTGTGTAACTGTAGTCTTTAGTTTTTGATTTTCACGGTTAAGCTCTGCAATGTTGCCAAAATGTTCGAAAAACTCTCTTGTTTTTTCTGAAACAGTATGAACTGCTTTTTGAAATGGCATAGTAATTCGCATTATTATATTGTCTGATGTTTTAGTTTCGTAAGATTTATTAAGTGTAAATATCATTCCAATAATAAGAACAAGTGTTACAATTAACAAAATTACAAAATATTTGTTGTTGAATAACTTTTTAATCATTTTTTAGTTGTTAGCAACACCTTTCTTAAAGAATTAATTTCGTCCAAAACATGTGCTGTACCCATTGTAACACAATCAAGAGGATTTTCAGCAATAATTGTTTTAATCCCTGTTTCTTCTGTTATAAGTTTGTCAAGACCTTTTAATAATGCCCCGCCACCGGTTAGCATAATTCCACGTTCCATAATATCTGCAGAAAGTTCCGGAGGGGTTTTTTCCAAGGTTGTTTTTATGCTGTCTACAATCATCATAACTGCTTCTAACAAGGCTTCTCTAATTTGTTCGGAGGTAACTACAATTTTTTTTGGTAGGCCTGTCAAAAGATGTCGGCCGTTAATTTCAATTGCTTTTTCTTCATCAAGTTGGTAGGCAGATCCAATTTGTATTTTTATTTGTTCTGCAGTTCTTTCACCAATCATAACATTTTGATTTTTCTTAACATACTGGACTATTGTATTATCAAAGTAGTCACCTGCAACACGTAGAGAAACACTGGTAACTATTCCTCCAAGTGAAATTACGGCAACTTCTGTTGTTCCGCCTCCAATGTCTACAACCATAATACCGTATGGGTCTTCAACTGCTAAACCTGCGCCAATAGAGGCCGCCATAGGTTCTTCTATTAAATATGCTTCTTTTGCGCCTGCGTGCATAACAGAATCCTCTATGGCACGTTTTTCAACTTCGGTTACACAAGAGGGGGTGCACACAATAATTTTAGGTTTTATTAACAATTTATTTTCACATGCTTTTTGTATAAAATATTTAAGCATATGCTGAGTGTAGGTGTAATCAGCTATAACACCATCCTTCATTGGACGTATAGCTATAATGTTGCCGGGGGTTTTACCCAACATTGATTTTGCTTCATTACCTACTGCTAAAATTTCATTTGTATCTTTATTTACTGCAATAACAGAAGGTTCTCTTACAACAATTCCCTTGCCTTTTACATATACAAGAGTATTTGCTGTTCCTAAATCTATACCTAAGTCTTTGCCAAAACCTTTCATTTTTTCTCTCCTTTTAGATTATGCCATATAAGTATTTGCTTAGCTTAAATAATGGTAGTCCAACAACATTGTTATAATCACCATCAATTTTTTTAACAAAGGAAGAGGCTATACCCTGAATACTGTATGCGCCTGCTTTGTCCATAGGGTTATTGAAAGATATATAATCAATAATTTCTTTTTCTGTAAGTTTTTTAAAAGTTACATCTGTTTTTTCATAATCTGTAATAATAGAATTATCGTTTGTATTAATTATAGTAAAACCTGTGTACACACTGTGTGTTTTACCACTTAGAAGACATAACATTCTTATTGCATCATCAATGTCTCTTGGCTTGCCGAGAATTTCATTTCCGTATGATACAACTGTATCAGCTCCAATTACAACGTATCCTTTAGGGGTTTCTTTTGCAACTGCCCGAGCTTTTTGGGAAGATAATGACATTACAATATTTTCAACCGATTGGTTTTTGTCTATAATTTCTTCGCAATCACTTACTTTGATTTCAAATTCAAGACCAAGAACATCCATTAGGTTTTTGCGTCTTGGTGATGCGGAAGCTAATATTATTTTCATAATTAAACATTCTTTCTTTTTTTGTATTTGCGTATAATTAGTGTTGAACAAAATCCGGTAAAATATCCACTGATTACAGAGATAATCAGAAGAAGAGGAAGATACGAGTAAATTAGCAGGTTAGAATACATAAATGCAGCTATAGTTACTTGTGCAAAATTGTGTGCAACAGCTCCGATTATTGCAACACCCATATAGGAAAATTTATCACTTTTTTTGATTATAATGGTCATTACAACAAAGGAAAGTAAACTTCCTGCTAGACTGAATGGTAATTGAGTTATGCCTCCATATAATAATGAGGATATTATCGGGCGTAATGCACATATAACAAAAGTTGTTTTTACATTTAAAAGGTTTATGCATAATATTGTTACAATGTTTGCAATTCCTAATTTTCCTCCAGGTATGCCAACAATTGTTGGTAGAAAATTTTCAAACAGTTGCAGAACAATACCTGTTGCAAGCAATATAGAGTTTAGGGTTATACTTTTTACTTTCATACATTCACCTAATAAGAAATTTTGTCTATATTATTTTTGCCAGTAATTTGAACTATTAATTTATGTGGCATACAAACTAATATCTGATTAACTTTTTTTATTTTACCTGACTTAATTTCAAGTTTGTCTTTACAGTCAGTTTCTATACATGTAACAGAGTTGTTTTCATACATAAATTTGTTGTATCCGTAGTTTGTGGTCAATTCTATAATTTGTCCATTTTTAAGTTGTGAAAACTTGTATGATGAGTGCAATTTTCCATCAACATAAATTTCAAAACCTGTTGCATTTGCTTTATCTGATATGAAGAAATAAGCAATAAACGAAAACGATATAACCAATATTAATAATATTGCTATTATGTCATATTTAGTAAGTTTATTTACCGGTTGAGCCAAAGCCACCTTCACCTCTGTCTGTTGAAGGTAGTTCTTCAACAATTTTAATTTCAGGAATGCTTACAGGTGTAATAACAAGTTGAGCAACTCTATCCCCTGGGTTAACAACAAAATCTTTGTCTGACAAGTTTGCAAGTGATACTTTTATTTCACCACGGTAATCGCTATCTATTACACCAACCGAGTTTGAAAGTGTAACGCCTTTTTTAAAGCCTAATGAACTACGTACATACACAAGCGCTACATATTCGTTTGATGGTAGGGCAATAGATATTCCTGTTGGAATTATCTGGTGTTTTCCTGCAGGGATTGTGATACTTTCATCAATACATGCTGCAAGGTCCATACCTGCTGCACCTGCACTTGCGTAATATGGTGCTTGTATTTTTTTTCCGATTTTTTCTGATTCGTATTTTATTTTTAAGTTCATAACTTACACTCCTTTGTAAAATTTACCTCTGGTAAATTCGGTATTAAGTGGTATACCGTTTTTATATGAATTATA
>JAZSRE010000046.1:0-36296 GCA_045538345.1 Clostridia bacterium | reverse complement strand
TGCTGATTTCATTATAAAAACAGAAAATCTATGCAAATTTTACCGAGGAGGCAAAATAAAAGCGCTAAACGGCGTCAACGCGGAAATTAAACGCGGAGAAGTGGTTGTTGTAATAGGGCCTTCCGGTTCGGGTAAATCAACATTCCTTCGTTCTTTAAACCTTCTTGAAAACCCAACAGCAGGTAGTATAATTTTTGAAGGTGTTGACATTACGGACCCCAAGGTTAACATTAACCTTCACAGACAGAAAATGGGTATGGTGTTTCAGCACTTTAACCTGTTTCCGCATATGACAATACTTAAAAATATGACTATTGCACCTACAAAGCTTTTGAAAATTTCAAAAGAGGATGCCGAAGCAAAGGCTATGGAGCTTTTAAAGAGAGTGGGACTTGAAGACAGGGCAAATGCGTATCCTTCACAGCTTTCGGGCGGGCAAAAACAACGTGTAGCCATAGTCCGTGCCCTTTGTATGAACCCCGAGGTTATGCTGTTTGACGAACCAACCTCTGCACTTGACCCTGAAATGGTCGGTGAAGTTTTAGACGTTATGAAACAACTTGCTGCAGAAGGGATGACAATGGTTGTGGTAACTCACGAAATGGGGTTTGCAAAGGAAGTTGCAGACCGTGTAATATTTATGGACGAGGGGCAGATTATGGAGGTTGGTACTCCTGATGAAATATTTGATAATCCTCAAAACCCAAGAACACAAACATTTTTAAGCAAAGTTCTTTAATTTAATACGAACACTAAAATCACCTCATTGCATATTTTGTAATGAGGTGATATAATTATGTCAGATATTATTTTGTGGTCATTACTGGCCTTTTTCAGTGCATTTGGGCTATTGGAATTTATACGATTTTTATATGCAGACTTTAAAAGCCAGGAAAAGGACTATTACCTGGTTGTACACAGTCAGGGTATGGAGGAAGACATAGAATGCATTGTGAGAAACGCAATACTTTCAACCGACTGTCATTCTATAATTATACTTGCAGAAATCAGTAATGCTATAACAGATAAGTTGGCTGAAAGATATCCTCACATTAGGTTTATGACAACCGAGGACTATATTGAACACTTAAAACAACGGAGAATTTGAAAATGCTTGAAAACCTACAAAACGAAAAAGAAAAGTTAATAGGTCAGGTAGTAGGAATTGTATATTACAATTCCGACAACGGATATACAGTTTGTGATATAGAAACTTTGGAAGATACCGTCACTGCCGTAGGGTATATGCCACAGATTGCAGAAGGTGAACAGGTAACTGTTTTTGGCGAATGGACCTTTCATCAAGATTATGGACCACAATTTAAGGCCGAATATTATGAAAGAACTTTACCTTCAGAGGTTGATGACATATTAAAATATCTGGCAAGCGGGTCAATAAAGGGTGTAGGTATGGCAACTGCCAAAAAAATAGTTGATATGTTTGGTAAAGAGTCTCTTGACATTATTGAACACCACCCCGAAAAGCTTGCTGTCATAAATGGTATATCCAAAAAGAAGGCTTTGGATATAGGTGCAGATTTTGTAAAACAACAGGGAATAAGAAATATTGTTATGTACCTTCAGAAGTTTGGTATAACCCCCCAAAGCGCCGTTAAGTTATATAAACGTTACGGAAACAGCTCCGTTGAAAGAATTAAAGAAAACCCTTATATTCTTTCAGATTCTCTTTATAATATAGGCTTTAAAACCGCCGATAAAATTGCACTTGATATGGGCGTTGAAAGCAACGCACCAATAAGAATACGTGCAGTAACAAAATATGTACTTAATACCGCTTCAATGAACGGACATACATATCTTCCCCAAAATAACCTAGTTGAAGAAATATGCCGTTTAATAAAAGTAGGCTTTGAAGAGGCAGAAAATATTGTACTAAAAATGATTTTTTCTTCCGAACTCAAAACAGAAAATAATGATGATTTGCAAAAAGTATATCTTCCAAACCTGTATGAAGCAGAAGTTTATGTTGCTGAAAAAATCTCAAAAATTTCTAAAAATACAGAAGGTATTGGAAATTTAAACATTGAAAATCTTATTAAAACCATTGAAAAAGCAAACAATATTACCCTTGCAAATTTGCAGAAAAAAGCTGTGACCCAAGCCTTGGAAAACGGCGCAATAATCATTACAGGTGGCCCGGGAACAGGTAAAACCACAATAATAAATACCATAATAAAAATTATGGACACTTTAGAAAAAAAGGTTTTGCTTGCGGCACCAACAGGACGTGCTGCAAAGCGTATGTCTGAAGTATGCGGTGTCCCTGCAAAAACTATACACCGTTTGCTTGAATATATATTTTCTTCAAATGAAGATAAAATGCAGTTTGGCAAAAACGAAAATAATCCATTAGATTGTGATTTGCTTATAATAGACGAAATGAGTATGGTTGACATTTCTCTTATGGAAGCCGTTCTAAAGGCAACAAGAATAAATACTCGTATTATTATGGTTGGCGATTGCGACCAGCTACCGTCTGTGGGTGCAGGAAATGTATTGCACGATATTATAAATTCAGGCGTTATTCCCGTAGTTTCCCTAAAAGAGGTTTTTCGTCAGGCAAAGGAAAGTGCCATAGTTGTAAATGCCCATAAAATAAACAATGGTGAATATCCAATATTCAACCAGGAGGGCACTGACTTCTTTATTGTAAAAAGGGATTCGGCAACTGAAATATCCGATTCTATAATTGACCTTTTTATTAACAGGTTGCCTAACGCTTACAAGTACAATCCGCTATACCAGATACAGATACTTTCTCCTACAAGAAAAGGGATAACCGGCATTAACGAACTTAATAACGCCCTGCAAAAGGTTATTAATCCACCAGACAAAAAGAAAAAGGAAAAACAGTATAAAAACGTAATATTCCGTGAAGGTGACAAAGTTATGCAAACACGCAATAACTACGAACTCGAATGGGCAAAATACGATGCCCCTGATGTTTTGGGTTGTGGAATTTTTAATGGTGATATAGGTTATATTCATAAAATAAATGCTGAAGACAAAACTGCCACAATAGTTTTTGACGACAAAGTATGTGTATACGAATTTTCACAACTTGAAGATATTGAGCTTGCCTATGCAATTACCGTACATAAAAGCCAGGGAAGTGAATTTGATGTTATAATTATGCCAATGTACCCATGTGCACCTATGCTTCAAAGCCGCAACCTTTTTTATACTGCAGTTACGCGAGCAAAAAAACTTGTTGTTCTTGTAGGCAGAGAATCTTCAGTAAAAACTATGGTAGATAATAAGTTAAGACAGGTCCGTTTTACCGGGCTTGAAGAGAAAATAAAAAACAATGAAATTAAAAGACTATTTAATTAATATAATATCTCCTCCAAAATGTATAGCATGTGGTTGCAATATGCCTTTAGGGTCTTCTCCTATGTTTTGCTACGAATGCAGCAAAACATTCTTTCCAAATAACAACGCCACGTGTAATATATGCGGAAAACCAATAGCAGAAAACAGAGATAATACTTGCGCTGTTTGTAAAAATAAGAAAATATATTACGCAAAAAATGTTTCTCGGTATTTATATAAGGGTTGTATAAAAGAGGGAATCCATAACATGAAATTCAAAAGCCGTCAATGGATTGCTTTTAAGTTTGGAGAAGCTCTTTTAAAAACTGTAGAAACAGAATATTCCGATATAAAATTCGACTATATTCTCTACGTACCAATGACCCCTCTAAGTGAACTTAAAAGAGGATTTAATCAATCATTTGAAATGGCACAGATTATATCAGAAAGGCTTAATATCCCCATTGCAACAAAAGTACTTTATAAAAAGGCAGGGATAAAAACTCAAAGCGGTCTTAAATACAAAGAACGTATACTAAATATCAAAAATGCTTTTACTGTACGAAACAGCCACCTGATTACGGACAAGGCTATACTTCTTGTTGATGATGTATTTACAACGGGAAGCACCGTAAACGAATGTGCACGTGTACTAAAGAAAAACGGTGCCTTAGCAGTATATTCTGTAACACTTGCAACAGTATCAGCAGATGAATAAAAATGTTGAATTATTTAAAAAAATGTGATAAAATTGAGTAAATATTTAAATTTTTGGCAAGTTTCAAAATAATAAAACAAACAACAGAAATCAAAAGGATGATTATAATGCACATGAAATTTGAAAGAAAACTTCCAACAGGAGATGAAATAAAAAATCAGGTTCCTCTTCCTCCTGCTTTTGCAGAGCAAAAAAAAATAAGAGATAAAATGATTTCAGACGTATTCACGGGTAAATCCGATAAGTTTATACTTATTATAGGTCCCTGCTCGGCAGACTGTACCGACTCTGTTATGGACTATATGCACAGGCTTGCGAAGGTTCAGGAAAAGGTAAAAGACAAAATACTTATAATACCTCGTGTATACACAAACAAACCCCGTACAACAGGTGACGGGTACAAAGGCATGGTACACCAGCCAAACCCAAATGAAAAACCCGATATGCTAAAAGGTATAATGGCAATAAGGAATTTACATACTCAGGTTATTTCAGAAACAGGTTTTTTCTGTGCAGATGAAATGCTGTACCCGGAAAACTACAGCTACCTTTCAGACATACTTTCCTACGTTACAGTAGGTGCAAGGTCTGTTGAAAATCAACAACACCGTCTTGTATCAAGCGGTATGGATATACCTGTAGGTATGAAAAACCCTACAAGTGGTGACTATTCGGTTATGCTTAATTCAATTGTTGCCGCAACACATTCTCACACCTTTATATACAATAGTTGGGAAGTTGAAACTAAAGGTAACCCTCTTGCACATGCAATTTTAAGAGGTTATATTGATAAGGACGGTCAGTCATTCCCCAACTATCACTATGAGGATTTAATAAGACTTTACAATACATATTCCGAAAAAAATGTTGAAAATATGGCTCTTATTATAGATACAAACCATGCAAATTCAAATAAACAATATTTAGAACAGGTTCGAATTTGCAAAGAAGTTTTGCACAGTTGCAGACACAGTAACGATATTAAAAAACTAGTAAAAGGATTTATGATAGAAAGCTATATAGAAGATGGTGCTCAAAAAATAGGGGACGGCATTTACGGAAAGTCTATTACTGACCCTTGCCTTGGTTGGGAGAAATCTGAAAAACTAATCCTGGATATAGCCGATTTGTTATAAAAATAAGGGAAGTAAAACAAAAGTTTTACTTCCCTCTTCTTTTACCCTTGCTCAACAATCTTTTCTTGAAAATAATTAAATAATTTAAATACAGGGATACAAAGAAAAAACCATAAAATAAAATATTCAAGGCATATTTGCCCCATAAAATTAAAGGTTTTTTGTGAATAATCCCACACATTCCATCTCAATATTATATTGATAATAATTCCTATTATCAATTCTAAAAATATTATAAGCAATGCTCCAACAAAGGCTTTGCAAATCAAATTCAGCCCTTTAAACTTCATATTTATAATATAAATAAACATGGCACAAAGCCCCCCTGCTATTGCCATTGTCCAATGAGTATATCCTCTCCACAAAATTTCTATTGCCATATAATTTATAGCACCAAACAAAAACACAACTGCACATTCCATAGTATATTAACTCCCAACACAAATTATTATGTGGAAAAAGAATTTTTTTATGCAGTAAAAAGGACTGTAAATTTTTACAGTCCCCAAATATGTATTTATTATTTTACAAGATTTTCAATGCCATTTTTTTCTGCTTCTACCATAGCAAGAATTACAGGGCCAAATGCGTGGCTGTCATTCTTTACAGGAGTAGGAATAACAAGGTAAGCTTCAACCGTTCCCTTCATTTCCCCAACACCAGGGCATAGACAACCGCTGCAACATTTTTCAACCGAATAATCAGGTGTAACGCAGAACTGGTACAACCCATCAATACCCTTTTTAAAAACAGGCATATATGTTTCTTTATCAAGAACTCCCATTCTGATACCAATACCAATTGCATAAAGAATAAGCCCTGTGCCTGAGGATTCTTCCCAAGCCAGTTTTTCAGGAATTTCCTGCCTCCAAAGACCTCTGAAATCCTGATATTTTATAAGAGCAGCACAATGAGCTTTGAATTTTTCAACCGCCTCATTGTATTTTGGATGGTCTTTTGGAAGATATCTTACAAGCTCTACCATACCTATAATACCCCAGCCGTTACCTCTTGACCAATGGTCCTCAGAAATTTTATCAGGGTCTTCCATAAAACCTCTTGTTTGGTGTAAAAGGCCATTTGACTTATCCATGAAAATATCATACATTTTAAAGCACTGGTCAACTGCATAATCTATGTACTTGGGCTCGTTAAGCACCAATCCCGAATACAACATAAATGGAGTTACACAAAAAGCAATATCAATCCATACCTTTGTTTTGCCCGGGAAGTTGATTCCGCTTAAAACACCATCATAACTATGTACACCATTTATGGTTTTTTCTGCATATTCTCTAAGAACATTTTCGTGGTCCTTAAAGTAACCGTGCATCATCATCCAACCCTTACCAAGGCCTCCCACACGATAGTTTTCAAAGTTATAATTAAATTTAGTACCGGGTTCTTCAAATTCAAATGGATATTTTTTAAGATAACTGTTTACACCGTCAATCCATTCCTCATCGCCAGAATGAACTGCCGCCTGAGCAGCTGCATACATAGTAAGTATGCCAGGGTAACTAAATAAAGGTGCAGCACCGTAAGTTGAGTTTGCTCCAATACCATTTTGAATCTCCACACATTTATCCCATAATTTTTTTGCTATAATACTTGGTTTCATAAAAACCCTCCGTTTCTAATCGAGTTTTCCCTTAAATAATATTCTATCACAATTATTTGTATAAATCAATGCACAAACATTACTTTTATTTAAGGAAACTGACTTTTTATTTGTACAAAATGCTTTTTATCAATAGAATGTAACAACCTGTTGGTCGGGCTCGGAGGTTCTTTTAATTTCTGTTGCATAAAGTACGGGGCCTTCCTCTTCATACATTTCATGAAATTCCTTTGTGATTTTTGCGGTTACTATAATCCAGTCGCGTTTTTTAAGGCCACTTACAACCACGCCTTTACACACAAGCCCACGATACGTTATATCCTCTTCACAACACACCATAACGTGCCTGCCTACAACAACTGTGTTTTTTGGAAAAGAATTATCGTGTGCAACTATACCTTTAAAACGAACAGTCTTACCTATATATTTTTCCATTTCTTCAGATAAATCTCTGTACCATATTGCGTAATTTTCATCTTTGATATCAATTACATCTGCCTCTATATCAAATGGCAACGGATCCTCAATATCGTCATATTCCACACGATTTTCAGAAAATTCGTATGCAATATCTGCATCTCTTGAAACCCCACGGACAATTTTATGTATCTCCATACGGTCAAGGTCATCGGTACAACGATTTAAAATAACCATATTTGCGCCTTGTAGTTTTTCAACAGTAAGCTGACGCATATTTTTATTATAGCTTATAAAATTATTTGCCTGTGCAAACATCATTTCCTGGTAAATAAGCCACCCGTAAGGCATAGCATCAAAAAGAGTATTCAAACTCCACATACCGTTATACTCTATAACCACTCGGTTGATTTTGTGTTTTTTCTGCAACTTTTTTAATGCTTCTTCAGTAAGATTATCTTCATTATCAATGTATTCAATAAAAACATTGTCTACCTTAAATTTACTGCTGTCATATTCCTCAACACCTTCTTCGCATACAAGAAGCAGGGTGTTATCATTTGAATTAAAACGTTCGTCCTCCAAAAAGCCCTGAATAAACCTGGTTTTACCACTTTCCAGAAATCCTGTAAATAAATATACGGGAGTCTCCTGCATTATTATCCCTCCGTTATATATTAAATAGCTTTGCTATTTCTTCTTCATTTATTTTTGAACCGATTACACAGATTCTGCCTGTTACATCTGCAGCCCCTGTACGCACATCAGGTTCACCGGGAACATAATCAAAGTGTATCCAGTTACCGTCTTCACCTGCAACAATACCCTTTGCACGTAAAATCATACCGAATTTATCTTCATCAGTAAACTGTTCAAGGCATTTCTTTATTTCATCAGCATTATATTTGTTTACTGTTTCAACACCCCAGCTTGTGAAAACCTCATCAGCATGATGATGGTGATGTTCGTGTCCGCAGTGACATTCCTCATCATGGTCATGGTGGTGATGCCCACATTCACATTTTTCGTCATGGTCATGGTGATGCCCGCAGTGACAGTCTTCATCATGGTCGTGATGATGATGTCCACATCCGCATTCTTTCCCATGGTCATGGTGATGTTCGTGCTCTAGTTCTTCAATATCCGCATCAAGTGAGTTACTGCGTTCAATTGCTTCAAGAAGCTGTTTTCCGTCAAGATCCTCCCAAGGTGTTGTAACAATAATCGCATTGTGATTATGTTCCTTTATCATTTCAACACAGGTATGAATTTTATCGTGATTTATGTTTCCTGTATGACTTAAAACTATACAACCTGCACTTTCAATCTGGTCATTAAAAAACTCTCCAAAATTTTTCATATACATTTTGCATTTGTTGGCATCTACAACAGTTGCATATCCATTAAGACAAGCATTATCCATTTCAAGGTTGGAAACTGCTTTTATAACATCACTTAATTTACCTACACCTGAAGGTTCAATAAGTATTCTGTCAGGAGAATACTCATCAAGCACTTTTTTTAAGGCAATACCAAAATCACCAACAAGACTGCAACAAATACATCCCGAATTCATCTCGTTAACCTGAATCCCCGCATCCTTTAAAAAACCTCCGTCTATACCTATTTCACCAAATTCATTTTCTATAATTACTATCTTTTCCCCTTTGTAGGCTTCCTGGACAAGTTTTTTTATAAGTGTAGTTTTTCCTGCACCCAAAAAACCTGAAAAAATGTCGATTTTTGTCATATAAATCCTCTCCCTTTATTAGTATGATAATACTTTTAAAATGTGTTGTCAATCAATAAAATCATTTAATTTTTAATATTTTTAAATATTCTTTAATTTCACCCGAAATACGGTAGCTTTCTACCGCTTTTTGTATAGTCTTATTGTGCACCCACACATCCAGCTTTTTTTGTTCAATATATTTTACCGCCGATTTATATTGCTTTGCCAAAGCCGTAGCAAAGTACCAGGAAATCATCATATTCACATAGTATCCATCAGATTTTACGGAAGCAACAAGTTCTAAATACTCTTCTTTAAAATCCTCATCCAAAAACAACCTCATCATAATTCCTATACCGTATCGTATGGTATAAGGATGTTCACTTTTCATCCAATTTTTTGCATATTCAAAAATTTTTTCCTTATTTTTTACGAACACTTTTGGAAAAAACATATCGCAGGTTGCCCAATTATCAATATAAGGCAAAAATTCTTCCGTAAGCTTTAAAGCTTTTTCAAAATTTTTTTCTTTTTCAAGTACAAAGGCGTGAAGATTATCCTCCTCATAATAGGTGTGCGGAAGCTTTGAAAGAAATTTCTTAGCCTCCTCTTTCTTTGCAAACTCATTTGCAAACTTACGAAGAACAGGTATGCGTATACCTATGATTTTATTCTCATCCACCGTAGGCATAAGCTTGCTGTGGAATTTTTTATATTCTATATCCTGCAATGCAAATAAACTTTTTTGAAGTTCATTCATACAACCACATCCCGCAAATATTTTAACAAATTATATTTTTATTAAATAAAAAGGAACTGTCAAATAAACAGTTCCTTTGATTACTTATGGGTTAAGCCTGTTTGGCCCACGGAAAATAAACATAGAATCTTTAATGTGAAGACCAAGCATAAGCATTGTAAGTCTGTCTACACCAATACCGAAACCGCCGTGTGGAGGACAACCGTATTTAAAGAATTCCAAATAGAATTCAACATCCTTTTCAAGACCCTTTTCAGCAGCCTGTTTTGCAAGCACTTCGTATCTGTGTTCACGCTGAGCACCTGTTGTAATTTCAACACCTCTCCAGATAAGGTCATAGCCCTGAGGGATACCCTTTTCATCACGCATATGATAGAACGCACGTTTTTCGGCATCAAAATCTGTTACAAACAAAAATTCGTGATTATATTTCTTTTTAACCAAATCATAACTTAATCTTTCGGCTTCTGTTGTAAGGTCTCCTTTTTCAGAATCGTCAACCTTATAGCCAAATTCCTTCTCAAGCTCATCATAAAGATCTGCAAGCTTCATTATAGGGAATGGAGTTTCGGGTACAACAACATCAAGTCCAAAAAGTTCTTTAATTTCTTCTCCGTACTTTCCTTGACTTCCTTAAGCATATATGTCATAAGATCTTCTTCCATTTTCATTACATCATAGAAAGAATCAACATATGAAAATTCAAGATCAAAACCTGTAAATTCTGTTGTATGCTTACTTGTGAAAGACTTTTCTGCACGGAACACAGGCCCCACTTCAAAAATTCTTTCAAAACCGCTTGCCATAGCCATCTGTTTGTAAAACTGAGGGCTCTGTGCAAGGTATGCGTTACGGTCAAAATATTTTACTTCAAATACGTCCGAACCACTTTCACTGGCTGTACCGATAAGCTTTGGAGTATGAATTTCAATAAAGTTATTATCCAAAAGGAATTTACGCATAGCATTAACCATAACAGTCTGTACCTTAAACATCATCTGGTTTTCATCTGTTCTAAGGTCAATCCATCTGTAATCTATTCTCTGGTCTATACTTGAACGCTCAACAGCCTTTTTCTTTTTAGTAGCAGGAATTTCCTTTCTGTTAATAGGCAACGCATCTGCAATACTTTCTATTACAACTTCATCAGGAATTATTTCATATCCATGAAGTTTTACATATTCATTTTCAACAGCCTTACCTGTAATTGTAACAACCGAGTCATTTGTAAGTCCCTCAAGACTTGCAGCAAGGGCAGCGTTTGTTTCCTTTTCAACTGTTGCCTGAACTGTACCTGTAATATCCTTAATTGTCATAAAAACAACATATTTTGTATCACGGATACTGTCAACAAAACCCTTTATTGTAATTGTATTACCAAGATTATTTTTAACTTCGTTAATATAAGTACGTACCATAATAGCCTCCAACTTATTGTAAAATATTAGTATTTTATCCACATAAAGCAATTTTATCATATTTTTTATAAAATTACAATCCCTATTAAAACTTTTTATTGCCTTTTTTCATATATAAATGTATAATATAGTCAAATGTTGTAAAATGGTGAAAGATATGAATTTGATATTTTTAATTAACCCCATGGCAGGAAAGGGTAATGACATTGAAAAATTAAAGAATACCATTACCCAAACCGCAACAAAACTTAATAAAGATTGCGAAATATATATCACAAAATCTTCTGGCGATGCTACAGCTTACGTTCGTCAAAAATGCCTTGAGTCTTCTGAAACAAACTGCTATATAGCCTGCGGAGGAGACGGAACATTCAACGAAGTTTTAAATGGTGCATACGGGTTTGAAAATGCCGTTGTGGGAGTTTTGCCTATAGGAACCGGAAATGACTTTTGCAGAAATTTCCCTGATACGGATTTTAAAGATATCTCCGCACATTTTAACGGAATTATTACCGAATGCGACGTAATACGTTACCAAGGCATAATAGATGGAGTTGAAAATACAAAATACTGTGCCAATATGTTTAACATTGGTTTTGACTGTAACGTTGCAGATACAATGGTAAAACTAAAAAAATTGCCCTTTATAAAAGGGCACCTTGCATACTTTTTAAGCATATTTATAATGATGATAAGCAAAAAAGGGGCAGATTTAAAAATCGAAATTGACAAAAAAGAGGTACATAACGGTAAACTGCTTCTTACCTCAATAGCAAATGGTTGCTACTGCGGTGGCGGAATAAAAAGCAACCCTTACGCAACAACAAACGACGGTTATATGGATATTAATATAGTTAAAAATATTCCAAGATATATGTTTGCAACCTGCTTACCACAATATATGAAGGGGATTATATTTGAAAACAACAAATATTCACATATTGCTTTCACAACCAAGTGTAAAAATATAGTAATTACGCCAAACAACAAAATGCGTTTATGCGTAGATGGCGAAATATATAATGCCCAAAAAATTGATTTTAGTATTATATCAAAAGGTATCAAAATTTTAAAACCAATTAATAGTAATAATCATTATCATTTAAAAAAGAAAGACATATATGAAAAAAATACTATTTCAAGGTGATTCAATTACAGATTGCCGACGCAAAAAAGAGGATTTCTTTAACCTAGGATAAGGTTATGCCAACAATATTGCACAAAAATTAGGATATTTATATCCCGGTGAATACGAATTTTTAAACCGCGGTATATCAGGCAATAGAATTGTAGATCTTTACGCAAGAATAAAAAATGATATTATAAATTTAAAACCAGACTACATGAGTATTCTAATTGGCGTAAATGATGTGTGGCATGAATTTAACCATGCTAATGGCGTAAGTAACGAAAAATTTGAAGTTATTTATGATATGATTATTTCAGAAATATTAAAAGAACTTCCAAAAATTAAAATTATGATACTGGCACCTTATGTTGTTAAAGGAACTGCAACTGAAGAAAAATGGGATGAATTTAAAAATGAAGTTGCAAAGAGATCAGAAACGGCAAAAAGAATTGCTGAAAAATATAATCTTAAATATATTACTTTACAAGATAAATTTGACACAAAGGCAAATATCGTTCCAGAACCATACTGGACAATGGATGGTGTACACCCGTCATATCCCGGTCATGAACTTATTGCACGCGAATGGATAAAAGCCTTTGAGGAAATAAAATAATTTCTAAACAAAAAAAGCCAGTTGAAATAACAACTGGCTTTTTATTTCTATATTACTCTTCTTCAAAAGCATCCTTACCTAAAGAACATATTGGACATACCCAATCTTCAGGAACATCCTCCCACGGTGTGCCGGGTGCAACGCCGTTATCAGGATCTCCTATTTCAGGATCATAAATATATCCACATGGACAAACATATTTTTTCATAACAATACCTCCATATATAAAGTATATATAATTATAACAATATTATTAAAATCATATACACTTATTTTATAAAATTGCTAATAATAACTATTATTATTTTACTGTATTTTTGCTCCACTCATTATTTCAGATATTATATCCAAAACTTTCTGATAGCAACCACCACACCCGGTTGAACAGTTTGTTGCATCCTGCACAATTTTAAATGTACTTAAAACATCATCAAACTTATTTAGATTGTGAAGTGCATCAGCAATATCGTTATAGCTTACCTGCATACAATTACATACAACATAATTTTCTACCATCAAATACACCATCCTTATATGTAAGGACAACCCATAGATTGCCCTTAAAATATTTTATTTAAAATATCTGTTAAGAAGTCCCTCTAAACCCTTACCGTGACGAGCTTCGTCGCGAGCCATTTCGTGTACAGTATCATGAATAGCGTCAAGGCCATTTTTCTTAGCACATGCAGCAAGGTCAAATTTACCTTGAGTTGCACCATATTCACAATCTACTCTCCAAGCAAGATTGTCTTTTGTTGTAGCTTTCATATTAGGTTCTAAATCTTCACCGAGAAGTTCTGCAAATTTTGCAGCATGTTCTGCTTCTTCATAAGCAGCTTTTTCCCAATACAAACCAACTTCAGGGTAACCTTCTCTATGTGCAATACGAGCCATACATAGGTACATACCAACCTCTGCACATTCACCATTAAAATTAGCCATCAACTGTTCAAAAATATACTTCTTATCTTCTTCACTAATATCAGGATTGTTTTTTACAGTTTTTGCATATACACCATATTCGTGTTCTGCAGCAAGGGCAGCCCCTTCAACCATTTCCTTAAACTTTTCAGCAGGCACCTTACATACGGGGCACTTTTCAGGTGCAAAATCACCTTCATGAACATAACCACATACTGAGCATACATATTTTTTCATAATCAATTCCTCCATTTATTTTATATTCATTTTTAATAATAGTAATTATTACTATCTTTATTATAACATAACAATTTCATTTGTCAAGCTTTTTTTCTTACATTTTTCACAAGTTCCATAAAAAATTAATGAATGAGTTTTAACATCTGCTTTTATAAGATCTTCCACCTTAGATTCTAACGCATCATTTACTAGTATATCAACGTCTCTTACACTTCCGCAATTAATGCATGAAAAATGATAATGATTATTTGACTTGCCATCATAATGGTCACTTTCACCATTAGTAGAAATTTTAACAACATCTCCCATACTCTCAAGTAAAGCAAGATTACGATAAACTGTACCAAGACTTATCTTAGGGTAAGTTCTTTTCAAATCTATGTACAGTTGTTCTGCAGTAGGATGGTCGTAACGTCCTTTCAGATTTTCCAGTATGGCTTCTCTTTGACGGCTATACTTAATCGTCCTCTCCATAATAAGGCCTCCTTTAAAATAGTAATGATTATTGTTATTTATATTTTAGCATATTATTTTTTAAAATGCAAGTACTTTTTTATTTTTTGATATATTTAAAAAATAAAGCCTGTCTTATATAAGACAGGCTTTAAATATAAAATTGGATGGATTGTTTATTAACCTTTTACAGACCCGATCATAACACCCTTAACAAAGTGTTTCTGAACGAAAGGATAAATGATAAGTACCGGTATAACCGAAACTACAATTGTAGAATACTTAAGCAATTGTTTAATACGTTCAGCTTCTTCTGCAAAATCTTCAGACTGAGCAGCTGCTTCATTATTAATAATGATGTTACGCAAAACAATCTGTAATGGTTGCAAAGCATCATTTTGAATGTAAAGCAAAGCTGACATAAAGCTGTTCCAGTTTGCAATAGCATAGTAAAGGGTCAAAACCGCAATACTTGCTTTTGAAAGTGGCATTACAATTTTTACAAAGAAACCAAAATCATCACATCCGTCAATCTGTGATGCTTCAAGCAATTCTCCCGGAATACTGCCGGACATAAATGTTCTTGCAATAATCATATTCTGTACGTTAACACCTGTAAGAATCATTGGCCAGATTGTGTTTCCAAGATTAAGTGTGTCAGTCATAAGCAAGTAACCCGGAATCAAACCACCGCTTATAAACATTGTAATTGTATAAAGCATCATAATCTTTGAACCGCCAGGCAAGTTCTTTCTTGCTAACGGATAAGCTACCATATATGTAAGGAACAGTGAAACAACTGTACCTACAAATGTGTAGAAAAATGAGTTTCTGAATGCAACTATAATGTTATATGTACCATTATTAAAAATAGCTTCGTAACCCTGCAAAGTAAAGCTTACCGGCCAGGCAACTACATTACCTGCAATAACTTTATCTGCATTAGAAAATGAGCATGCTAAAATATACAGAATTGGCACAGCTACAATTAATAGCAATATGGTAAGAATTACATTAACAACAGTATAGAAAATTTTATCTTCAACTGTATCATTAATCTTACGGGAGGCTTTCATTTTAGCTCTGATGGCCCTATCCATTTCTCTTTGTTGAGCTCTTAAAGCCTTTTTATCCAGCATTTCTGTATTTGTATCGTTAGTTTTTACCATAAGCTACTTTCACCAACTTTCTGTGAGAACTTATTAACACTCCAGATACAAATAAAGTTGATTATGGAGTTAAAGAAGTTAATTGCTGTAGCACTTGAGTACTGTTTGAAACCTCTTACGATACCTTCGTTATAAACGTATGTAGAAATAAGTTCACTATACTTAATGTTAGCATCATTCTGCATTAACAATGCTTTTTCATAACCCAATGATAGTACACTACCCGAACGAAGGATAAGCATAATTACTATTGTAGGCATAATTGTAGGAATATCTATGTGCAACATAATTTTAAATCTTGAAGCACCGTCAATTTGTGCAGATTCATACAACTCTGTATCTACCGAAGACAAAGCAGCTATATAGATAATTGAGTTAAAACCAAGATCCTGCCAGATTGCAGACCATACATAGGTATGATAAAAAGCCTTTGGATTACCCATAAGGTCAGGGATTACTGTTCCTTCTCCCGCAAAAAGCTCAACCAAATTTTTGAATATACCGATGTGTGGACTGAAAATCTGGAACATCATACCTACAACTATAACAACTGAGAAGAAGTGTGGAATGTATGTTACTGTCTGCACCACTTTTTTAAACTTTTCAACTCGAACAACATTCAAGCAAAGTGCAAGAATAACTGACAATGGGAAACTGCAAAGTATTGCATACAATGAAATAGTAAGTGTGTTTTTAAACAAAGTCCAGAAAATCTGGCTGTTGATAAATTCAACAAAGTGTTTAATACCAACCCATTCACTGCCTACCATACCATATTTAGGTGTATAATCTTTAAATGCTATTTGAAGACCATACATTGGATAGTAAGAAAACAATAGCAAAAATGCAACTGGCAAAATTACCATAAGGTATAACTGCCATGATTTGAATATTTGTTTTCTTGTACTTGTGCGTCTTTTTTTACGCATAGCCTTAGTTTCTACGAACGTATTTGCCGTAGCAACTGAATTATTTACCATAATATTCACCAACCATTCGGTTAATACCGATTAAACCTTTCCTTTTGATATATATAACCGACAAACTCGCAAAGTGACGATTTATTCCAAAATTGTAGAATAAATCGTCAACAAATCATTTAAAATTATTTCATTCTATCGTATGCTTCATTAATTATTTCATTCATTCTTTCAAGGTTCAAGCCCTTAAGTTCTTTAATGTATGCATCCCAATCGCTATCAAGATTTCTTACACCAGTAATAAACTCGTATCTTGAATTTGCAACATAACCATCAATAGCATTTTTCAAAACTGCAAGGTCATCAAGTTCCTCTGTTGTATAAACAAGAGCGAAAATTCTGTCATCTGAAGCATCCTTAGCAAAGTTTTCACCGTATCTGTTGTAAAGCTCTTTAATTGCATAAGACTTAGATACCTGTGATGCGTCTGATGTAGCCATACCCAAAGAAACATTTGTTCTTCTAAATCCAGGTGTACCACCTAACCAGTGTGAGTTCTGTGGAGGACCTAGCTGCAAGACAGCTTCAAGATATGCAGGATAACCCATAAAATCAAACAAAGCAACTGTAGATTCTGTAGGTTCTAACCAGTCTGTACCCTTTATACCCCAACGTGACCAAACTGTCATTTCTTCTGAACACATGTAGTCACCAATACGGAATGCTACTTCAGGATGTTCACAAGCACTTGTGATGAAGTAGTATGGCTGAGGCATTGTCTGTTCGTATACATATGTAGAATAACCAGGCTTATCTGTGTTATCAAGGAACATTGGTGAATATTCATAATTTTCACGTCTTGGTGTACCAGCTGTCAAAGGAGATGTTGATGTCCAAGCAAACACACCTACACGAGTTTCATCACCATTTAGCAATGTTTTAAATGTTGCATGATCCTGTGAGAAAATTGTTTTGTCAAGAAGACCTTCTTTGTAAAGACCATTCATGAATTCAAGGAATTCTTTATAGCCTTCTGTTGCATAAGCCATTTCAAGTGTGCCATCTTCTTTGATTGTAATCTGTTCAGCACCTGTTATATCAACGGATGTCTTAGTCTTAACAAAAGCATTTTCGATAACTTGCCACATTGTACCTGTAGAAGAGTCCATAAGAGGAAGTTCATCCTTTTTGCCGTTACCGTTCATATCCTGAGCCTTGAAAGCTCTAAGTGCAACTACAAATTCATCCAAAGTTGTAGGAACATCCAAACCAGCTTTGTCTAACCATTTTTGATTAATCCACAAAAGGCTTGGAATTTCATTCTGCAATGATTCATTGTGTGCAGGAATTGTGTAGATGTTTCCATCAGACATTGTTAGATATTTGTATAGATCAAGACCTGTATCTTCCTTCAATTTTTCAATTGATGGAGCAAGGTATTCACTTGAGTTTGCATAATAATTATTCAAAGGAACCAATACGCCAGCTTCACCATATGTAGTGATTGAAGCTGAATCCATAGGCCAGTTGATTATATCAGGAAGATCAACGCCGGAACTTAGCATAAGATTAACCTTTGTGCTTACGTCTGAGCCGTTAACCAAATTGAATTTAATATCAACATTACCTTTTCTTTCAAGTTCTACTGTGTAAGCATTTGTGTCATAGTCAATAACTGAGTCAGACTTGCTTAGCAAAATTTCAAGTTCAACAGGCTCTTTACAGATAACATCTGAACCCAAAGGATTCAAAACTTCATCCATAACATAATCGCCGCTTGCAGAACCGCCTACTCCATTACCGTCGCAACCTGATAATGTAGCCATTATCAACATAGCACTAACGATAAGAAGCGCAATAACTCTTTTCTTGTTGTTCATAAAACAACCATCCTTTCCAAATTTATAAATTCAGCCCCTAAAAAGGCGGGGTAAACCATGTATATATTATAACAAAGTATTAACAAATTGTAAAGTGAAAATTGCGAATTCGCAGTGACTTTTTTGATTTTTTCACTTTTATATCCCTATATTTATCGTGATTATTCCTTTGAATAGTGAAAAATGCGAACAAAACATTTTTTGTCGTTATTTGTCGGATAACTTTTTGCGATTTTCCCTATATACTGAAGGGGAAACTCCAAAAACCTTTTTAAACGCTTTGTACAAAGAATTTGCAGATTCAAATCCGGATGATACAGCAACCTCAGAAACAGGAATATTGCTGTTTTGCAGTAATTCCTGAGCCTTCGCAAGACGAAGCTTACTTAGGTAGTTGGAGAAATTATCTCCTGTTGATTTTTTAAGTATTTGTACTATTGCACGGTCAGAAAGTTCAAACCTTCCTACCAACTCAGGCATATAGAACGATGAGTCCGTATATCTTTGTTCTATATATTCAACTATCTGGTTACTTCTTACATCCTCTTTTTTAGAATCAGCCTTAAGCTTTGCGCAAATAAGTTCAATACACTCTGTAATATCAAAAACAATTGATACTGCATCCTTTGTTGTATCAAACACAGGAATTGCTATATTTAGTTTGCATTCGGCAGCTATTTGGGAAAGTATTGATGTCTGAGCAAAAAACAACGTCTCTATACCTTGCGTATTTGCTTCATCCTGTGTCATTTTATACCACTGCTCATATACAATCTTTTTTGCCTCAAACTCATTTCCGCTTTTTACTATTTCATACAGCTGTCTACTTTTTGTTAAAAATGTGCTTATGTTTTCACTGCCATCACTTTTATTATACTCTCTCAATATCTTTACATTACCATATTCAAGATATTGAATTGTTCTTTTTGTCCTGTCAAACATATTGGTCATACCGGAAATATCATCACAAATGCTCATAACTGCACGAACATCAGTACGGTGCTCCTTATTTATCTGTACCACCATGTCTTCAACAGTATCCTTAACTATGTTTGTCATTTTAACAAAGAAAACGTGTTCAAAATTATTAAGACTAAAGCTTTGAATTATAGAAATTCCTCTTTTTTTCAAGAAGCTTTCTGCATCACTTTTGATATTTGTATATTCGGATACGGTATTTTTTAGCATAATAAAACAATTTGGAGTAATAAAATCTTCTTTTATTGCCTCTTTTTCTTCTTCATTTAAGCCAAAACATATAAGTTTTGCATACAACAAGCTCTTTGTCATGGCTAAAAATCTTTTATTTTGCTTATATAATTCAGAAAACACCGTATTAAGATATGCAATATGGTCATCATCTTCGGAATATATAATATCCGTAACCCCGTCTGTTGCACTAAGCAATTTGTTAATGTTTTTTCTTTCAACAAACGCAAATCCCATGGTAAATAAAAATCCCAGCAAAACGAACATAAACATTACGAGCATCAAAAACAGAACAACGGGTTCCATATTTTTATTAAGGCATTTATCGGAAATGCTGAAATATATTTTTATACCAATATTTTCACTTTGGTAGCAGGAATCATAAGCTTCCACATCATACAGGTTACCTGTATTGTATATTTTTTTGCCATCAAGCGTTGTTATCAAAATAGATGATGCATCCTCAAGATTGATACCTTCAATAAAATTTTCAGCATCATAGCATGACATAAAAACGCAATCTGCCACATCATCTTGTGCCGAAAATACAGTATACAAATATACAAGCTCAAAAGTTTGCCCATTTGATATATTACTATATCCCAGATTACTCTCAAAACTTCCTCCGTGCCTTTTATAAAAAAGTTGCGACAAAGCATAATCCACAGAACACTTTTCGCCATCGGAAACAAATCTCCACATGGTATCATAGCTTGCACGGAAATTATCAATAGCTCCATTTGAATCAATCTGTAGGTTACCGTTTCTGAACAGTATTGCAGATTTTTCCTGAATACCAACAACAGACTTTAAAACAGAATATGATTCACGCACCTGTTCGCGACTTTCAAGCCATTGCGGAGAATTTAAATCTACCCCGTATGCCGGTGGGTTGGAAAGCACTTTAAAGTCCTGTCCTTCTGATATATTTTTTAGTACATTCATTTGAATATTTATTTCGTTTTCTATAGATTTGACATTTCCTTGAATTCTGCTGTCAAAAGTTTTTATCGCATTCTCCTTAACAAAAGAAAGAAATCCAGAATAAAACGGTATAAGCAAAATGCACAGAACAAGTATAAAAATCATAAATATCCCGAAATTATGAGATGCTTTTTTAAAATAATCTAAGTTTTTCAACAGCAACTACCTTTCAAGTTTTACTCAATTACATATTCCTTATTTATGTACAAATCCATCGCCTTAAGAGAGCCATCCGGCTCAATAGAAAGTTTGTAACCGCCATTTTTATCTCCCGGTTCTATGTAATATGTATTTGTACCAACATCAGGGGTGTGCCAATGTCCAATATCTTTTGCAGTGTCAAAAACTATGGCATAAACTGCAACATATTCCTTTACAAAATCTGTAGGCTTATAATCATATATCAAGGCACTTCCTTCTTTGCCTTGTCCCAGTCTGTTTGGTTCGGGATGATAACAATCGTGCATAAATCCCCAATTCATTTTCATTTCGTTTTCATAACCCTCAACATCCATTGGCAAGAATTTAACTCCCACTCCATTTCTTCTGAAAACAACTCTTTTTCCATAGAATATTCGTTCATCAGTGACACCATCTTCCCCTCTGTTGTTAAAAACGAAATGAGTAATTGGCTTAACAGGGACTTTCGACTTTATTCTATCTACTATAAATGCAGAATTATCGCCAAACACAAGCCATGTTCTTTGTGCCTTTTCAATATCATCCCCATATACTTTTGCACAGTCACTTTGGCATATAAACAAGTTATCAACAACTTCGCATCTTTCAAGCTTGTTCATTGAAGGCATAGGGCCTTCTTCGCTTATAAAACTTCTGCAAATTACTGTCTGGTGAATAATCTCGCCATTTTCCCTTTCAAATGTCCATGTGTTATGAGAATCATCCGAGGCAGCAAAATCAGCACTGTAAAGTCTGTAACAACAATGTCCAGGGTCTGCAAGTACTCTTTCCTTATTAAACGAAAGAATAAAGCTGTTTTGATCCTGATGTCTATGTACGGCTGCTTGATTAGGAACATATCCTCCCTGAATACCAATCACAAGCTTTTGATTATCCCAGTCATTACGATATACTATTGTTCCTGTTTCAAAAGAATTTACCAAAGGCATTCCTGCTTCCTTCGGAGAAATAGGTTTAACCTCTTCAGCGGAAACATAATTGATAAATGTATGATAATGATACTGGTTGAAAAATCCGAAAGTAGATCTATCATAAGGAGGTAAATCTTCCTTATATGTAGTTTCAAAAAGCCACATTGCAATACCTGCGTCCACCTTTCGAGTATTGGCAAATCTTTTTGCAACATGCATCAATACGTCCCCTGTTGGACGGAACATAACCGTACTATCCCCAAAATTTATTGTTCTTGGATATTCTTTATCACCCCAATCAGGGTCGTTCATAGGCTTCATATACATAAAACTTGCTGCATACCACTTCATAAGATTTGCCTCAAATGATGAATCAAGTTCCCCTGCAAGTTCAGAGTTATATGCAACAAGCATTTCATACGCGTGCAAAAGGTTAAAACTCGCATAGTTTGAATACTGTACAGATTCTCCATAAGAGTCCTTATTATATGCCCTTATTGCAAGTTTAAAATATTCTAATGCATATTCAATAGCCTCTTTATCTCCAAGAATACAAGCTGCAGTTGTATACCCATTGTAGAGAACCATTTTCCAGTTATAGAAACTATTAAGTCTTTGTGTATATCTCTTACACCAAGGCAATATTCTTTCCTTAAGTGAGTTTAAGATAGTTTCCTTTTCTTCATCATTAAATAGTTCGGGGCACATATCATAAGCTGCACAAATAGCACAGGAAATATGTGCTGTTTCAAGCATACCCACAGGCGGATCCTGGATTTTTCTAAACCACGGACCAATCCATTCTGCAAATTTTTTAGGTGTATACATTTCCATAGTTACATCATGAACATAGCTGCCTATTTTTTCATCACCCGTAATTGCATATACAAATGCTGCATCTCCAACACGTTCCCATATATAGTGCCACCACTTTGTACGGTCATACATAGGCGCAATTTCATTTTTTTCTTTACCGGTGTATGTTTTCACCCTTGCTACATAACCTTCCCATAGCTGTGCAAATCTCTTATCCGTTTTAATTTGCTCTTTAATTTCTGCCTTTCTTTTTTCCGTAAGAATAATACCCATTTTAAAAACCTCTATATTGATTTTTCCGAATTTTCACTATTTATACTGATTATATCATAGCAGATTTTAAAATGCAATAAAAAAACCAATGTGTTACCACATTGGTTTTTTCTACTTATTCTAAAATATATACCTTTGCTTTTCTACGCCCGAAATTAATAGCTTCGGCGTAGGAACCGACATACAAATCAATAATGTTTCCTTTTACAGCACCGCCTGTATCTGCGGCAATAGCAGTACCATATACCCATGTGCCATTTGCAGCTTCAACATAAAGCCTTGTGCCAAGCGGTATAACCCTTGGGTCAACCGCAACTACACCATAACGTACCTTCATGCCGGTAGCGGTGGTAGTGCCTGAACAATATGCAGTAGCAACAACATCAATACATTTTGAATATCTGTACTGAGATGCACGGGAAACATTTGTATTGCTGTAAGCAATTTTCTGAGTAGGTACAGGCCCGTATTCTACAACAGAATCTACGGCTGCTACCTTAACAGTTTCCTTAACTACGTCACGGCTTATAAGTTCACCATTTTCATAATATTCACGATAAACTCGGTCTGCCAGACCATCAGCCCCCTCCTTAACAACCTTAGTTGTTCCCGGAGACATCTTACTATTTGCAATTCTTTGAGTGTTATATTTAATAACTTCCTCAGCGTTTACCATTTTTTCTTCTACGTAGATAACACAAATTTCCATGTTTTCTACAATTTTTTCTTCAAGTGCAACATTAGTTAAAATTGAACCATGCGGGTCAATTCCCCTGCTTTCAAGGAAAGACTCAACATCAGGCATTGCCGTTATCATAACAGAAGTTTCCTTGCCGTCGACAAATTTTACGGTGTCTGCACGGTAAACATAAATTACATCGCCGTCTTTAACCTTTGAGTCCATAGGAATTGATGTTTCATCATATTCCCCTAATGTTACATTTTTTTCCGCCAAAACTTCAGCAGTGTTACTTGCGTACGTAATAAAGCTTATTTCTTCTCCCTTGTCGTCCACAATGCTAACCTGTTTTGACATTGCGTAAACTACCCCACACACAAACTGAACCAACATAAATGCCATAAATATTGTCAAGGCGACAATTCTGGCGTTGTGGGAGTACTCTACGACTTTGTCTCTCAGTCGCATATTTACCTCCTTATTGTTCGGAACATATAGATTTTTGCGTTGACATGTTCCTTTTCTGAAGCTGTTTAAAATTTACAGCCCCATTGACATTATATACAATTTAAGGAATTTTATTCCCTACATATAATGCCTGGTTAGTGTAACTTAGTATGTCGTTAAAATAAGTCTTGGGTATTATAGCACAGCAAAATTTCTTTGTCAACCCTTAATAAATTATGTAGAATCTTGGAAAAATACAAAAAAATGTGGGTATTTAGTATATGTAGTGGTTTACATAACTAAACACCCACAAGGTATTCTATTAAAAAAATTTAAAAAAATTTTTTAATAAGATGATTTTTTATAGCTCAATATTGTAAAATTCTTCTTTTGTATAAAGATTGTTAATAACCGAAAGAAGTTGATTTGACGAAATTTTAACAGGCAAACCGAGCTTTTTGCATAACTTTGCCCTTTTTGCTCTACTATCATCCTTTCCCGTAAAACCCAGCTCAAAAAAATCTGTCTTGGTTATCTTTTCTCCGCAACCTTCAATTTCACAGGTCTGGGACATAACTGCATTAACAATTATTTCATCATCAACACCTTCTACTCCCAAAAAGCCCTCTTTAGATGGGGTATCCTTACGTTTTTCCTTTCCTTCTATTTCAGGAATATACGCATTTTTTACAGGTATATCCCCAAGACAGTTACGAATGTGGTTACGTATACGAAAGCCTGCACTATCACTGTCAGTAAGGATTATTACACCGTTTTTTTCAGCCACTTGCTTTAGCAAATTAAGTTTGCTTTTGTTTTTGTAAATATCAAAGCCATTTGTAGCGAGTATAAGTGTATCAAAAAGGCGTGAAATCTTTATCTTATCATATTTGCCTTCTACAATTATAGCTTCCTTGATTTTTATTTTTTCATCCATTTCAAACAATCCTTTTATAACTATATCACTGTTCGATTATAAATCGAACAGTGATATTTGACTGCTTTCGGGCAACCCTTCAAGAATGCCCATATCTTTCATTTTATCAATAATAGTTTTTGAAACTTTACCCCTTGAACGAAGGTCGTCAATAGAACAAAAAGCCTCTTCCTCTCTTGCAGAAACAAGCGCCTTTGCCGCATTTTCTCCAAGTCCAGGAATAGAATTAAGAGGTGGTAATAAATTATCACCAATCACCTTGAACTTTGTGGCATCAGATTTGTACAAATCAATAGGCAGGAATTTTATTCCCCTTGCAAACATTTCACAAACAAGCTCAAGTATGGTAAGTACACCCTTTTGTTTTACATTGGCGTCATTTCCCATATCCTCTATCATTTTGCGATTTTGCTTTGCAAGGCCTTCCGTTGCCATAATTTCTATGTCAAAATCATCAGCTCTCACACTAAAGAATGTTGCATAATATTCCTTGGGCTTGTTAACTTTAAACCAGGCAATTCGAAAAGCCATTGTTACATAAGCAACAGCGTGTGCTTTAGGGAACATATATTTAATTTTTTTGCAGGAATCTATATACCATTCAGGCACATTTTGTTCACGCATTGCTTCTTCAAATTCAGGGGTAAGCCCCTTACCTTTACGCACACTTTCCATTATTTTAAAGGAAAGAGATTTTTCTACGCCACAGTATATAAGGTAAACCATAATATCATCTCGAGTACAAATCGCCTGAGAAAGAGTGGTTGTACCTTCCTGAATAAGTGTTTGAGCATTGTTAAGCCAAACGTCAGTACCATGGGAAAGTCCTGAAATACGTACCAACTCTGTAAATGTGGTTGGCTTCGTATCCACAAGCATCTGGCGTACAAACTTTGTACCAAATTCCGGCACACCGAAAGTGCCGACGGTTGAACCAATTTCTTCAGGTGTTACACCCAAAGCATCAGTACCTGTAAACAAGCTCATTGTATCCTTGTCGTCAAGAGGAATTTTCTTGGCATCTATGCCAGTCAAATCCTCAAGCATTCTAATAGCTGTAGGGTCATCGTGGCCCAGAATATCAAGCTTCAAAAGGTTTTGGTCAATTGAATGATAATCAAAATGCAAAGTTACAATATCCGTTGTCATATCATCAGCAGGATGCTGAATTGGTGAAAATTCGTGAACATCATTTTTCTTTGGCACAACTATAATACCGCCAGGATGCTGCCCTGTTGTACGCTTTACACCCGTGCATCCTGCAACAAGGCGGTCTATTTGTGCATTTGTAGGGATTATTCCCTTTTCGTCATAATATTTTTTCACGAAGCCGTATGCGGTTTTTTCTGCAACAGTACCTATTGTACCTGCACGGAACACATGGCCTTCTCCAAACAGTTCCTCAACATACTTATGTGCAACAGGCTGATATTCACCTGAAAAGTTAAGGTCAATATCGGGCTCTTTATCACCTTTAAAGCCCAAAAATGTCTGGAAAGGTATATCGTGCCCATCTTTAATCATAGATTCTCCGCAGTGAGGACAATTTTTATCAGGCAAGTCAAACCCGCAACCAACCGAACCGTCTGCAAAAAATTCATTATGTTTACATTTTGGGCAAACATAATGTGGTGGCAAAGAGTTAACCTCTGTAATACCACTCATAAAAGCAACAAGAGATGATCCAACGGAGCCTCGGCTTCCTACCAGATATCCATCGTCATTTGACTTTTTAACAAGCTTTTGCGCGATAATATAAAGCACTGAATACCCATTACTAATAATAGATTCAAGTTCTATATCAACTCGGTCCTTTACTATTTCAGGCAAGTCATCACCGTAAATACTCTTTGCTTTATCATAAGTAAGTTTGCGAAGTTCGTCATCAGACCCCGGAATTTCAGGCGGTGCCTTTTCATCAGGGACAGGTTTTAAGTTATCTATACTGTCGGCAATCTTATTTGTATTTGTTACAACAACCTCGTATGCAAGGTCTTTTCCAAGATATGCAAATTCATCAAGCATTTCTTCCGTTGTGCGGAAATATAATGGTGCCTGGTTATCTGCATCTGCAAAACCCTGCCCCGCTTGCAAAATTGCACGGTAAATAGAATCGTGGGCATTCATAAAATGCACATCACAGGTTGCAACCGTAAGCTTGCCGTTTTCCTTGCCTATTTCTATAATAGCCTTATTAATATGCTTTAGAGTTTCTTCATTTTCAACCATATTTTCACGAAGCATAAAGCCGTTGTTGCCAAGAGGCTGAATTTCAAGGTAGTCATAAAAATCCACTATTTTATTGACTTCATCCCTGTCAATGTTATATGGATTTTTAAGAATTTCCTGATACAATTCCCCCGCTTCACAGGCAGAACCTATAATCAAACCCTTGCGGTATTTTTGTATAAGGCTTTTTGGCACACGCGGGCGTCTGTAAAAATAGTCAAGGTGAGATGCAGAAACTATTTTATACAAGTTCTGCATACCCTCCTGAGTTTGTACCAATATAATGGCATGGTACGTTTTAAGTGATTTTACATCTGTTGAACCTTCAAGGGCATTGTTTATATCACTTACTTTTTCCACTTCTTTTTCCTTTAATATACCAACAAGCTTTAAAAACACGTGGGCTGTTGCCATTGCATCATCACACGCCCTGTGATGATTTTCAAGTTTTACATTAAAATACTTTGTAAGGGTATCAAGCTTATAGTTTTTAACACCATTTACAAGGGAACGGGAAAGTTCCAAAGTATCAATATAGCAAAAGCTAAAATCCATCCCATTTTCCTTTGCTGCATTTTTTATAAATGAAGTGTCAAAGCCGGCATTATGTGCAACAAGTGTTGCATCTCCGATGAATTCATAAAACTGCGGAAGCACAACAGATATGGGTTGAGCATTCTCAACCATTGCATCTGTTATACCTGTAAGCTCTACTATTTTCTGAGGTATAGGCTTCATAGGATTTACAAAAGTATTAAATGAATCTACAATCTGCCCGTTTTTTATTTTAACTGCACCAATCTCAGTAATTGCCTCGGTTAAAGGCGAAAGCCCTGTTGTTTCAATATCAAATACTACAAATTCACTGTCAAGGCCTTTTTCGCATGGGTTTACAACTGCATTAGTACTGTCATTTACAAGATAACATTCCACGCCGTAAAGAATTTTAATATCCTTACCCCAATTTGACGCGTGATAAGCTTCAGGGAAAGCCTGTACGTCACCGTGGTCGGTTATTGCAACTGCCTTGTGCCCCCACTTTATTGCCTGGTTAACTAAAACTTCGGCATCTGTCATAGCATCCATTGTAGACATTTTTGTATGCATATGAAGTTCTACACGTTTTTCTTCGGCTTCATCAGTACGCTTTTCCCACTCAATAGTGTTTATATCACTGACATTTATTAAAAGTTCTCTTGCATATTTATCAACCTGAGCCAATCCTCGTACTCTAAGTGCAGTCCCTTTTTTTAGTCTGTTTTCCAAAATTGCAAAAGCATTGTTGTCATCTGTGAATATCTTACAGTTTATTGCGTTTTTATCATCTGTTATGCTAAAGGTTACAATATGCGCACCATTTCTTGTTTCCCTGATGTCAGGTGATTTTTTAAACAGATATCCGTCTATTATTACTCTGCCCGAAAGTTCTGTTATATCGCCAATTTCAATATCGGGTGTTCCCTTTATTTCACGTCCGTATATTACGGGAGATTTTTTCTTTGTCTCCTCTAATGTTTGACGTGCCTTTTCAATATTTTCCAATATTTCCTGTTTTTCAAGTTCAAATTTTTCCTCTATTTCTTCCTCTGTTTTTGTCTGAATAAATTTAATTTCAATATCTATATCAAACATCTTCTTTACCTTTTCTGCAAGAAGAATTTTTGCTTCTTCATCAACTATGGCTCCGCCAAGACAATCTATTGACAACACATTGCCGTCAAGCTTAATTTCCGCATTATTCAAAACCGGAACAAGCTGGGGATATTCTGTAACATACCCTGCAACCGTCTTTATGGAATTTGCATTAAAAATTTCTTTATCATACACAAATTCAAGGCATATATCCTTAAGGTTATATGCCTTTAAAATCTGCTGTTCAAGATTTTTTGCAGATTCTCTGCGAACCATCTTTACGCATTTTGCAACAATTTCCATTGCGCGGTTTTCCTGATACACAGAAACGCTTACCGCCTGGGAATGTTTTAATATTTCATTGTCTACCAGTTTAAATATATCTGATAAGTACCTCATTACATTTCCTCAATTTCTTTTACTAAAGTTTCAAGTATTTTATCTTCGGGAATTTTGCGTATAATTTCTCCTTTTTTAAACAAAAGCGCAAATCCATCTCCGCCTGCAACACCAATGTCTGCATCCTTTGCCTCACCGGGCCCGTTAACCGCACATCCCATAACCGCAACCTTTATGGGTTTGTCAATTTTATTAAGCGCTTTTTCCACCTTGTTGGCAACCTCTACCTGGTTTATCTTGCATCTTCCGCATGAGGGACAGGAAACAAACTCTATTCCGCCCGTCTTTAAGCCAACAGACTTTAATATGTACTTTGCCGCTGTAATTTCCTCAACAGGCGGTGCAGTAAGTGATACTCTTATTGTATCTCCTATGCCATCCATTAAAAGTGCACCTATTCCAACAGATGACTTAATAAGCCCTGAATAAGCAGTCCCGGCTTCTGTTATGCCAATATGCAACGGATAATTACAACTTTCACTCATAAGTCTATACGCTTCAACAGTTTTCAAAACATCAGACGCCTTTAGTGACAACACTATGTCGTCGAAATCAAATTTGTTTAAAAGGCCAATGTGCATAAATGCACTTTCTACCATAGCCTTAGGCGTTCTGCCATACTTCTTTTCCATTTCCTTATCAATAGACCCCATATTAACGCCTATGCGAATAGGTATTTTATTTTCACGGCATGCCTTTGCAACTGCCTCTACTCTGTCCATACCCCCGATGTTACCTGGGTTTATGCGTATTTTTGCCGCACCGTTTCTAACACATTCAAGGGCAAGTTTATAATCGAAATGAATATCCGCAACAACGGGAATATCCACACTGCTGCATATTTTATCAAATGCCTTTGCCGCATCCATATCAGGCACTGCAAGGCGTACAATTTCGCAACCCTCTTCCACAAGACCTTTTATCTGCTCTAAAGTGGCAGAAACATCGGCAGTTTTAGTGTTGCACATACTCTGTACAACCACTCCTCCGCCACCTATTTTAACCCCTTTAGCATATACAGGTTTTGTATTATCTCTTAAAGTAAGCATAAAATCAACTTCCTTTTATTTTGTTATAAGCCGCATTATATCCTGCCATGTAGCAAAAAGCATCAGCACAATTAAAAGTGCAAAACCGATAAAATGGATAAGCCCTTCCTTATCGGCAGGTATTTTTTTTCGTGTTATGATTTCTGCAAACACAAAAAGCACTCTGCCACCATCAAGTGCAGGCAACGGCAACAAGTTAAATATTCCAAGGTTTATTGTTATAAGTGCCGCAAGGCCAAAAAGTGATTCCCACCCCAATTTTGCAGATTTGCCTATTTCTGAAACAATGCCTACCGGCCCTGACATAGCCTCCATACCAACCTTGCCCGTTACAAGGTCGGCAAGTGAAACGACTATTGCCTTGCCATAAAACAAAGTATGGTGCCATGCATTATATAATCTGCTTCCAAAATTAAGGGGCTCCATCTTTGGTGCAAAACCTATATAGTAAGCTCCATCATCACCTTTTTTAGGAGTAAGTGATGTTTTATTTGTTTTTCCGTCTCTTATATATTCAACCTCTATACTTCCACCACTGTATCTGGAAAGTTCAAATTTCAATTCCGTATATGTTTCGGTACGTACTCCGTTAACCTTTAGTATTTTATCACCATTTTGAAGCCCTACCTCTTCTGCAGCAGATTGCACCTGCACCTCGTTTATAACAGGTACAGCAACCTGGGTGTAATTGGAAGAAAACATTACAACAGTAAGCAACACAAATCCCAACACCAAATTCATCAACGCGCCTGAGACCAGTACCAACAACCTCTGCCACGGTGTTTTTCTGCCAAATGAGCCTTCGTCATCACTCTCTTCATCTTCACCCTCCATAGCACAAAAACCGCCTATGGGAATACAACGAAGTGAATATGTTGTATCTTTATATTTCTTTTTGAAAATTACAGGCCCCATACCAATAGCAAATTCGTGCACAGTTACACCGCAAAGCTTTGCAGTAATAAAATGTCCAAATTCGTGTACTAGTACAAGTACCATAAATACAACTACTGCCGAAATTACTGTCAACATTTTGAATATACCTCTTCTCTGACACATCTGTCAGTATATATTATATCGTCCAAAGTTGGTTTTAAAACATTTTTATGATTATCCATTGCACTCTCAACAATACGTGCAATATCATTAAACTTAATTTTGCCCTTTAAGAACAACTCTACCGCCACCTCATTTGCACCGTTAAGTACAGTAGGCATAGTTCCCCCTTCCATTCCTGCCTTTATGGCAAGGGACAGGCATTTAAAGGTTTCGTAATCAGGCTTATCAAATGTAAGCTTTGAAATATCCCACAAATTAAGCTGTTTTACATTGGAAGACACCCTTTTTGGATAACATAGCGCATAATGAATGGGAAGCTTCATATCAGGAAGCCCAAGCTGAGCAATAACACTCATATCCTTAAATTCAACAAGTGAATGTATTATGCTTTCTCTATGAACAACTACATCTATGTTTTCATAATCCATGCCAAAAAGCCAGTGCGCCTCAATTACCTCAAGGCCCTTGTTCATAAGTGTAGCAGAATCTATTGTGATTTTTTTCCCCATACTCCAGTTAGGATGGTTAAGTGCTTCCTTAACAGTTACATTTTCAAGCTCATCTGCTTTTTTACCGTAAAACGACCCTCCCGAAGCAGTAATGATAAGTCTGTTTATTTCACTTTGAAGGTGGTTCCCGATACTCTGGAAAATTGCACTGTGTTCACTGTCGACAGGTAAAATACTAACATTATTTTCCTTTGCCGTATCCATAACAATACTTCCTGCAGTAACAAGAGTCTCCTTGTTTGCAAGGGCAATATTTACCCCACTTTTTATTGCATTCATGGTAGGCACAAGCCCTGCTATACCCACAACAGAAGTTACAACTGTATCAATTTCAGCCATTGTGCTTATTTCACTCATACAGTCTGTGCCTGAAATAACCTTTGTATCAGTATCTGCAACGGCAATTTCAAGTTCCTTTGCAGAATTTTCATTAACCATCGCAAAAAGCTTTGGTTTATATTTTCTTATTTGTTCTTCTGCCAATTTTACGTTATTATTTGCAGAAAGGCCCATAACCTGCACATTTTGGAGGTTTTCGCAAACCTCCAGAGTTTGTGTGCCGATTGAGCCTGTACTTCCTATAATTGATATTTTTTTCAAGTTTATCTGACCTTTCATTAGCTAAGTAATGTATGTTAGAATATTGGAGCAAATGTCATAACATAATATATAAAAGGTGCTACAAAAAACAAGCTGTCAAATCTATCCATAACACCACCATGTCCAGGCATTAGCTTTCCATAATCTTTTATTCCAAACTGTCTTTTAATGCAGGATGCAGAAAGGTCTCCAAGCTGAGATACACAAGATGCACCAAAGCCTACAACCATCGCCCAAAAATAATTTGCTTCAAGTCCAAAACCAATTTCAGCTACAAAACAAAAAATCAATGTTGCAACTATGCATCCGATAATACCGCCAATACTTCCCTCAACGGTCTTTTTAGGACTGAGTTTTGGGCACAACTTGTTTTTACCAAAAAATTTGCCCGCATATAAAGCTGCAGTATCAGTAACAAAAGCACCTATAAGCACCAACCATATAAGCAGGTTGCCATTATACATATTTCGCACCAATATAATGTGAACAAACATAAAAGATACATAAACTGTTAGGAAAAATGATATGGCTATATCCTTAAGCTCAATCTTACCCATATTTGCCATATACATTATAAAGGTTGCAACTATGTACACATATAAAGCAGGGGTGAAATATTGTGCTCCAAAACTCTGTATACTCATCATAACTAAAGTTCCCGCAACAGACATCATCAATAATTTCTTGTTGCCCGCAAGTTTTGTTGCACTAAAAAGTTCGGTTACACCAACTGCCGCAAGCATTATAACTGCCATTTCAACAAAAGGCGTTCCAAGTGCAAGTATTGCAATAAGAAGTACAACCAACACTACTCCTGTAATTACTCGTTGTTTCAACTACATCAATCCCTTCAATTATCAAACCCCGCCAAAACGTCTGTTACGTTTTTGGAAATCTATAATGGCCTCGTTAAATTTTTCAATAGAAAAATCAGGCCACAAAATATCGTCATACCACAGTTCTGCATAAGCAGATTGCCACAACAAAAAGTTGGAAAGTCGTTTTTCCCCGCTTGGTCTTATTATAAGGTCAACCGGAGGCAAATCACTGGTATAAAGATTTTTGCCGATGTTTTCAGAGGTAACCTTTTCACCATTTTCAATAATAGTATTTACGGCACGCACAATTTCATCCTGTCCACCATAATTTATGGCAAGGCTCAAAACTACACCTGTGTTATCCTTGGTAAATTCTTCGGTCTTTGCCATAAGCTCAATAATATCCTCATCTAAAACTGAACGGTCACCTATAACCTTAATTACTGCATTTTTATCGCCAAGGTTTTTCTTATAATCAAGCAAATATTCGCGCAAAAGTGCCATAATACCGTCAATTTCCGCCTGAGGACGCTTCCAGTTTTCTGTCGAAAATGTATAGGCAGTAATAGCCTTTATACCTATTTCATCTGCATATGTAGTAATTTTTTTTAAAACTTCTGCGCCTGCACGGTGACCCACATTTCTGGGCATTCTGCGTTTTTTCGCCCACCTGCCGTTACCGTCCATAATAATACCAATGTGCATGGGCAGATTGGTTTTATCTATCTCATGCACATCATTTTGTTTTTTCTTCAAAAAATTGAAAAACATACTTTTCACCCTTAAATGGACATAATATCCTTTTCTTTAGCAGCACCGATGCCCTCAAGCTCCTTGATTTTTGCATCTGTAAGCTTCTGAATATCATCTTCCAAACTCTTTAGGTCATCTTCTGTAATTTCGCTGTTTTTCTGAGCCTTCTTAAAAAAGTCTATTGCATCACGACGAACACCACGAATATTAACCTTGGCATCTTCTGTTTTTTTGCTTAGACCTTTCGCAAGCTCCTTACGTCTTTCTTCTGTAAGCGGTGGGAAGTTAAGACGAATAACCTTGCCGTCATTCTGAGGTGTAAGGCCTATATCAGCTTTGTTGATCGCCTTTTCAATTTCTGGAAGAAGTGTGGCATCCCAAGGCTGAATAACAATCATAGTAGGTTCAGGTACTGATACTGTACCCACCTGGTTAAGTGGTGAAGGTACACCATAATATTCTACCTGTACTTTGTCTAAAACTGCAGGGTTTGCTCTGCCTGCACGAATTGTGTTAATGTCATTTGAATAAAAGGCAATGGCCTTATCCATTTTTTCTTCAAATTGTTTTAGTTCTGCTCTCATAAAAAGTCCTCCTTAAAATATTATCTTACAACTGTTCCTATTTTTTCGCCGTTTAATACCTTAATGATATTTTTAGGGTCATCAAGACCAAATACCAACAAAGGAATGTTATTGTCCATACATAACGATGAAGCGGTTGAGTCCATAACCTTAAGCCCTTTGCTTATAACTTCAAGATATGTAAGTTCATCATATTTAACAGCATCTTTATTGATGTTAGGATCACTGTCATATACATTGTCAACATTTTTTGCAAGCAAAATCGCATCTGCATCAATTTCTGCTGCACGAAGGGCCGCAGCAGTATCTGTTGAAAAGTAAGGATTACCCGAACCGCATGCAAAAATAACAACTCTACCCTTTTCAAGGTGGCGAACCGCCTTATTTCTTATATAAACTTCAGCAAACTGCTTCATTTCAATAGCAGTTTGTACCCTTGTAACAACTCCACGCTGTTCAAGTGCATCTTGAAGGGCAAGTGCATTTATGGTAGTGGCAAGCATACCCATATGGTCCGCTCTTGTACGGTCCATGTTTTCACCGGTTCTGCCTCTCCAGAAATTGCCTCCACCACATACAATGGCAACTTGAACACCCATCTCAACTGCTACTTTAATCTGTTCACAGATACTTCCTATTGTTCCATCATCAAGACCTGTTTTTTTAGACCCCGCCAAAGCTTCTCCGCTTACTTTTAATATAATTCTTTTGTATTTCGGCATTGGTAATCCTCCGTATTGATTTTTTCTTATTTTATAGTTATACACTTAAAATAATATTACCAAAAAAACGGCAAAATGTAAAGACCTAAAAACCCTTTTTGGTAGTTTTTTAAACTATTATTGCATAAATTCCATAAAAACACCAAAAATAATTAAAAATCGTTTTTTCGTATTTTTGAGCATTTTGGAGAAAAACGGAGATTTTAAGAGTTTGCAAAAAACAGTTTAAAATATTTCAAAAAAGTGCTTGACATATCTTTAAACCTGTTGTATTATAATAAAGTCGTAAATTTGACAAGGAGGTAATTTTAATGAGCACATATATGGCAAAAGCTTCAGAGCTTAAAAAAGAATGGTACATCATTGATGCAGCAAACAAGCCTCTTGGCCGTGTTGCTACTGTTGCAGCTACTATATTGCGTGGTAAGCATAAGCCTACTTATACTCCTCATTCAGATTGTGGTGATTATGTAATCATCATCAATTCGGATAAGGCTATCCTTACAGGTAATAAGGCAGAACAGAAAATGTGGTACCGTCACACAGGTTATGTAGGCGGTCTTAAGGCGGTTAAATATTCAGATTTGATGGCTAACCGTTCTGAAAAGGCTATGGAATTGGCTGTTTGGGGTATGCTACCACACAACACACTTGGTAGATCAGCTCTTACAAGATGTCGTATCTTCAAGAATGCTGAACATACTCACGAAGCACAGAAACCTATCGTTTGGGATAGAGAAATTAAGTAGGAGGGTGAATTAAATGGCTGGATACTACGGTACAGGTAGAAGAAAAAAATCAATCGCCAGAGTTCGTCTTGTTCCCGGTACAGGTGTTGTTACAATCAACAAGCGTGATATAGATGATTATTTTGGTTTGGATACACTAAAGCTAATCGTTCGTCAACCACTTGAAGCTTTGGGCTTAACAGGTAAGTTTGACGTTATCGCTACAGTAGTTGGCGGCGGTGTTACAGGTCAGGCCGGTGCAATTCGCCACGGTATAGCTCGTGCTTTGTTGCA
>JAZSRE010000055.1:0-1659 GCA_045538345.1 Clostridia bacterium | reverse complement strand
TTTCTTACTGATGATGGAGAAAGATTAGGCATTACTACATTTGCCCCAGACATAATGCCTTTTTCTCTTCCTGTTGGGTCTAATGTTCCGAGGGCAGTTGTTGCAGGTAATAACACGGGAGGGTGTATAAGCCTTATACAACTTAAAAGGAAACAAGTGAGGTCAACAGAACCAGTTGATTCATTGGCAAATGGTGTATCTTTATGTGGAATAAATGGACCAATTCCACACATATCAGGTTTGAATTTTTCAATAAATTTAAGCTCTTTTGCAAGCATTTTATCTGTTTGATATGGTGAACCTACCATAAAGCCACAACCAACCTGGAAACCAAGTTTTCTAAGTGCTTTTAAGCACTTGATTCTGTTTTTTAACTTCGTTTTTTGGGGATGTAGCATACTATAATGCTTGTGTGTTGCTGTTTCATGCCGAAGTAAATATCTGTCAGTGCCTGCGTTTTTAAGTTTTTTATAGCTTTCTGTACTTCGTTCTCCAAGAGACAGGGTAATTGCACAATCGGGGTATTTTGCCTTTATTTTTTTAATTAATTCAACTAATATATCATCTGTGTAGTAACCATCTTCTCCGCCTTGTAAAACAAAAGTTTTAAAACCTAATTGGTAGCCTTCATCACAACATTCTAAAATCTCATCCGGAGTAAGTCTGTATCGTTCACAGTTTTTATTGCTTTTTCGAATACCGCAGTAGTAACAATCGTTTTTGCATATATTAGATATTTCTATAAGCCCTCTTATATATATATCCTTTCCATAATATTTTTCTTTTTCTTTCAATGCTTTTTTTGCTATATAGGAAGCGGAGTCTTTGTTATATTCTGTTATTAGTTTAAGGTATTCTTTTTTACTTAACTTATGTTTTTTTGCAAGTTTATCAATAAGACTGTATACACTTTTATTCATTTGTTTTAACTCCTGAGTATGCAGTCTTTGCACTTACACCTGTAAGTTTACCGATTTTTCCCGCAAGTGTAGATATTATATCCTGGGGAGCATCAACTGCGATACTTATTATATTTATGTTTTTTTGTCTGTATGGAATGCCCATTCTGCCAATAATATATTTGCCATATTCATGTAAAATATTGTTTAATTTTTCAACTGATTCGCTTTGTTCAACAATAATACTTATAACTGCAACTCTTGTTTCCATATAATACCCCCTTATAATAAAAAAATGCCCTAATCCATAGATTAAGGCACGGAAAAACACTTGTGTTTATAGTATTGTCCAAGCCTTTCACGCAGAAAATTCTTTATGTCAGGATTTCAACTATATTTTACTCTTTTTTGGTTGATTTGTCAATACAATTCATTGACTATGTAATATTAAAATGCTATAATATATAGGGAATTTTTGATTTTAGAAGGGAACAAAATGAGTAAATTTAAGGGTATTTTGTTTGTAACAGACCTTGATGGTACGTTACTTAGGGAAGATAAAACTGTTTCGAAGAAAAATATTGATGCTATTAAATATTTTCAGGCTCAGGGTGGCATATTTACTTTTGTTACAGGCCGTATTCCCGAAGGTGCAAGGCCTGTGTACAACCAGGTTAAGCCAAATGCTCCTTGCGGATGTATAAACGGAGGAGGAATATATGATTTTCGCACAAATGAGCTTTTGTGGAAGTCGGAGGCC
>JAZSRE010000185.1:0-3209 GCA_045538345.1 Clostridia bacterium | reverse complement strand
CATACTGTACAGGATATATATGAATGTTTCAATCTCGCCAGGGAATGCGGATTTGATAATATAAATATGGACATTATAGCGGGCTTGCCTACAGAAACTTTTGATGAATTTAAAAATTCGGTAAATCTTGTTACAGGACTTGCACCTGAATGTATAACTGTTCATACAATGAGTATAAAACGAGGCTCAATTTTGCATGAAAAACTTGGAGACTACGCCATAACTGATGAAAAGGCTGTTTCTAAGATGGTTGAATATTCTATAAACAAGCTTTGTGAATGTAATTATAACCCATATTATTTATACAGACAAAAAAATATGGTTGGCGATTATGAAAATATTGGCTATTCAAAGACTGGTAAAGAATGTATATATAACATTATGATAATGGAAGAAACGAATAGCATAATTTCTATGGGTTGTGGCGGTGTAACTAAAATAGTTAATTTGCCAAATGACCGTATAGAACGTGTATTTAACGTTAAGGAAGCAAAAGATTATATTGAACGTACAGAAGAAATGCTAAAGCGAAAGGATATTATACTAGATTGGCTAAATTTATAGGGTTTTATGTGTATTTTTAATATAATAATTAACAAATTTTTAAAATTATGTTGACTTTATTGAAAAAATTTAGTATTCTAGTATTATATTAAATTATTCCTGTGGTATGAAGGAGAGATTAAATTTATGTTTTCTAAAGAAGTTTTAGTTAGCAATCAAGTTGGCTTGCATGCAAGACCTGCGACTTTTTTTATTCAAAAAGCTAACGAATTTAAATCCAGTATATGGGTTGAGAAAGATGAAAGACGTGTAAATGCAAAAAGCTTGTTAGGTGTTCTTTCTCTTGGTATAACAAGAGGTGTTAATATCACAATAATTGCTGATGGTTCTGATGAAGAACAGGCTGTTGTTTCTTTGGTTGATTTAATTTCTTCTAATTTTGCTGAATAATATATATTTTAAATTTATGGGATAGTTCTGTGTTTTAACAGAACTATTTTTTCTTTATGGAGTTTTGATATGACTATTGAAAATTTGGTAAAAAATTTGCCCGATAATCCGGGAGTATACCTTATGTATAATTCTGATGATGAAATTATATATGTAGGTAAAGCTAAAAATTTAAAAAAACGAGTATCGTCATATTTTCGCAAAAATTCGTCACATACACCAAAAGTTGTAGCCATGGTAAGTAATATAACAAGGTTTGAATATATTATTGTGGAAAGTGAATTTGAAGCACTTGTGCTTGAATGTAATCTTATAAAACAATATCAACCTTATTACAATATTCTTCTTAAAGACGACAAAGCATATCCTTATATTAAAATAACAAGTAATGAGCAATATCCTAGAATTATGATGGCTAGACGGGTTTTAAAAGATGATGCAAAATATTTTGGACCTTACCTTAATACAAAAATTGTTAATGAAACTATAGATATGTTAAAAACTATATTTAATATACGTTCCTGTAAACGTATTTTACCCAGAGATATTGGAAAAGGAAGACCATGTCTTAATTTTCAGATAGGAAAGTGTTGTGCACCATGTAATGGTGAGATAAGCGTGGAGGAATATAGAAGTAAAATTACTAAAATTGTTGATTTTTTAAATGGAAATCATACTGAGGTAATTAAAATTATGGAACAATCTATGCAGGAGGCTTCCAATAATCTTCAGTTTGAAAAAGCGGCTAAAATTAGGGATAAAATTCAAAATATAAAACATATTCGTGAAAAACAGAAAATCACTTCAACAACTCTTGGAAATAAAGATATTATTTCAATTGCCGATATAGGCATATTTGTTTGTATAATGTTATTTAAAATAAGAGAAGGTAAGATAATTAATAAGGAACATTTTATAATAAATAACAGAGATAAGGATTTAAAAGAAAATATTTTGAATAATTTTGTTAAACAATATTATTCTTTGACGGATTTTATACCAAATAAAATATTTGTCCAATATGATATAGATGACATTGAACTTATACAACAATGGCTATCCGAAAAATGTGGCAATAAAATTACCGTTTCCGCTCCTAAAAGGGGCGAAATTTTTAAACTTATAAAAATGGCAGAAAATAATGCAATAGAGCTTCTTAAACTACACATATTAAAATTTGATATTAGTAAAAAGAAAATGGCAGACCTTATATATCAAATAAAAAATGTTTTCGGACTTGAAAATCCCCCAATGAGAATAGAATCATACGATATTTCTAATATATCGGGTGTTGACAGTGTGGGGGTATGTGTTGTTTATGAAAACGGTGTCCCTAAAAAATCCGACTACAAGCTATTTAATATTAAGTCCGTTGAAGGTGCAGATGACTATGAAAGTATAAGAGAAACACTATACAGGCGTATGGAAAATGGTGTTGATAATGTTGAGGGATTTAAATTACCTGACCTTATTTTAATAGATGGAGGTAAGGGACATGTTAAAGCGGCAAAGGAAATTGTTAATTTTTATAAGCTTGATATCCCTGTATTTGGTATGGTTAAGGATGACAACCATAAAACTCGTGGTGTAACAACAGAAAATGAAGAAATATATATAAAAAAGACAGATGCAATTTTCAAATTTTTAACACAAGTTCAGGATGAAACTCATAGGTTTGCAATAAAATCATTTCACAAAAAACATAAAAATACTATACTAAAATCCGAGCTTACAAATATTAAAGGTGTTGGTGAAGCAAAGAAAAACAAATTGCTTAGAACTTTTAAGTCAATAAATGAAATTAAAAGGGCAGATGTAATTGAACTTTCTAAGGTTGTTGATGAAAAAACTGCACATAATATATATGAATATTATAACCCTCAAAATTGACACTTTTGTCTTTTTATGTTAGAATAAGTATAAGTTCTTAAAAAAAGAGGATGGTTTTTTGCAATTTTTAATTCAAAAATTGATGACAGTTCCTATTTTAATTGTAAGTTTAACACTTCATGAAATATCTCATGGTTTTGCCTCTTATTTGATGGGTGATAAAACTGCAAAATATAATGGAAGGTTATCAATTAATCCATTAAAACATATTGATTGGTTTGGTTTTTTTATGCTTTTAATTGCGGGTATCGGTTGGGCAAAGCCTGTTCCCGTTAATATGTTTAAATTTAATGACCCTAAAAAGGGTATGGCTATAACAGCGTTGGCAGGGCCTTTAATGAATGTTTTGCTGGTGTTTGTTTCTT
>JAZSRE010000123.1:0-8286 GCA_045538345.1 Clostridia bacterium | reverse complement strand
GTCCTATTTGTATTGCTTCGAAATTATTAAATTCTAGCAAAATGTTCAACTCCTTCTTTAATATTTGGATTTTTATTCATGTGCCTTAATTACTCATCATCTTCCAAATCCAAATTATCAATACCGGTTTCCAAATCAAATTCTTCTTTTTTTTTGGTAGTATTGTTATCTGTTTCAGCAAAAATCTGATTAACAATGTCATCCTCGATGGTATAAGAACCTCCGCTTACAAATTTTTCGCTTTCATCCTGACCTTGCATTTCTGCATCAAGGTTCAATGGTTTTGGCAAATAATCATCTTCTTCGTCAACGCTTTCGCGGATTGGAATTTCTTCCATATTCTCATCAAGAACCTTAACATCAAGCATCAAGCTCTGAAGTTCCTTAATAAGAACCTTAAATGATTCCGGAACACCCGGTGTAGGAATATTTTCACCCTTAACGATAGCTTCGTATGTCTTAACACGTCCTACAACGTCGTCAGATTTAACTGTAAGAATTTCCTGCAATGTATATGCAGCACCATAAGCTTCCAAAGCCCAAACTTCCATTTCACCGAATCTCTGTCCACCAAACTGAGCTTTACCACCCAAAGGCTGCTGGGTTACAAGTGAGTAAGGACCTGTTGAACGTGCATGAATCTTGTCATCAACAAGATGATGCAGTTTCAAATAATGCATATAACCAACTGTTACGCGGTTGTCAAATGGTTCACCTGTACGTCCGTCATAAAGTACTGTCTTACCATCACGGTTGAAACCTGCATATTCCAAAGTCTGCATGATATCTTCTTCGTTTGCGCCGTCAAATACAGGAGTAGCTATTTTCCATCCCAATGCCTTTGCAGCATAGCCAAGATGTACTTCCAATACCTGACCGATATTCATTCGTGAAGGAACGCCAAGAGGGTTCAATACGATTTCAAGTGGTGTACCATCTGGTAGGAAAGGCATATCTTCTTCAGGAAGAATTCTTGAAACGACACCCTTATTACCATGACGACCCGCCATCTTATCACCAACGCTGATTTTACGGCGTTGTGCAATATAACAACGAACAAGCTGATTAACTCCAGGTGGAAGTTCATCACCGTTCTGTCTTGTAAATATCTTAACATCTACTATGATACCTGCTTCACCGTGTGGTACACGAAGTGAAGTATCACGCACTTCACGTGCCTTTTCACCAAAAATAGCACGAAGAAGTCTTTCTTCACTGGTAAGTTCTGTTTCACCCTTAGGTGTAACCTTACCTACCAATATGTCACCAGGACGTACTTCAGCACCAATACGGATAATACCGCGTTCGTCCAGGTCGCGAAGAGCATCCTCACCAACGTTTGGAATATCTCTTGTAATTTCTTCAATACCTAGTTTTGTATCACGTGCTTCGCATTCATATCTTTCAATATGGATAGAAGTAAACTTATCTTCCTTAACAAGCTTTTCATTAATAAGAATAGCATCTTCATAGTTGTAACCTTCCCAGGTTACGAAACCGATAAGAATGTTACGTCCAAGAGCAATTTCACCATTGTCTGTTGCAGGACCATCGGCGATAATATCACCCTTTTTAACTTTTTCACCTTCACATACGATAGGCTTTTGGTTGATACAAGTACTCTGGTTTGAGCGTTTGAATTTAAGAAGCTTGTAAACATCTTCTTTTCCGTCCTTTGCCTTTATAACGATTTTGTCAGCTGAGACGCTTGTAACAACACCATCATTTTTAGCAAGAACAACAACACCCGAATCCTTAGCAGCCTTGTATTCCATACCTGTACCTACGATAGGTGATTCCGTACGAAGTAGAGGAACAGCCTGACGTTGCATGTTTGAACCCATAAGCGCACGGTTAGCGTCGTCGTTTTCAAGGAACGGAATCATAGCTGTAGCGACAGATACAATTTGCTTAGGTGATACGTCCATATAGTCAATCTTTGAAGCTTCAACTTCAAGTATTTTATCTCTGAATCTTGCAGTAACGTTTTTATGAACAAACTTACCTTCTGCATCCAAAGGCTCATTTGCCTGAGCTACAATGTATTCATCTTCCTCATCTGCAGTCATATAATGAGTTTCAAGTGTAACAACACCGGTTTCCTTGTCAACCTTTCTGTAAGGTGTTTCAATGAAGCCGTATTCATTAACACGAGCAAATGTTGAAAGCGAAGATATAAGACCAATGTTAGGACCTTCAGGAGATTCAATAGGACACATACGTCCGTAATGAGTGTGATGAACGTCTCGAACTTCGAAACCTGCACGCTCTCTTGAAAGACCACCAGGACCAAGAGCAGAAAGACGTCTCTTGTGTGTAAGCTCTGCAAGAGGGTTTGTCTGGTCCATAAACTGTGAAAGCTGTGAAGAACCAAAAAATTCTTTAATGGCAGCTGTTACAGGTCTTATATTAATAAGTGTTTGAGGTGTAAGAGTTTCAACGTCCTGAATTGTCATTCTTTCACGCACAACTCTTTCCATTCTTGCAATACCTATTCTGAACTGATTTTGCAAAAGTTCACCAACTGAACGAAGACGACGGTTGCCCAAATGGTCGATATCATCAGTTGTACCGATGTTGTATGCAAGATTTATGTGGTAGTTTACGGAAGCCAAAATATCATCTGTTCTGATGTATTTAGGGATAAGTTCGTCAATATTAGCTTCAATAGCAGCCTTCAAAAGGTCTTTGTCAGCGTCGCATTCTTCCAATATTGCATCCAAAATTGGCTTGTAAACTTTTTCTTTAATTTTAAGTTCGTCAACAATTGACTGGTCAACATAATTTTCAAGGTGAACTGTGTTATTTGAGAAAACAACTATGTCTCTGCCGTCAACATCAACCCATACTCTGTTAACGTCGTTCTGTTCAATCAAAACCGCCTTTTCTCTTGTAAGCTTTTCACCTGCTGTTGCAAGAATTTCGCCTGTTACAGGAGAAACAACATCTTCCTTAAGTGTAAGGCCGGCAATACGTCTTGAAATATCAAGCTTTTTGTTAAACTTGTAACGGCCAACACGAGCAAGGTCATAACGTCTTGGGTCAAAGAACAATGCGCTGAACAAAGTTTCAGCAGACTCAACCGTAGGTGGTTCACCGGGACGAAGTTTTTTATAAATTTCAATCAAGCCTTCATCCTTGGACTTTGAAGCATCCTTTTCCAAAGAAATCAATAGTTGTTCTTCGCTTCCGAACATATCAATAATTTCAGTATCAGAACCGTTATCAAAAGCCTGGATATCAACATACTTTTCATTACCGTTAATAACAAGCTTAACTGTATTCTTCATTGCAAGGGCACGCAAAAGTACAGAAACAGGAAGTTTACGGTTTCTGTCAATCCTTACTGATATTGCCTTGTTGGCATCAGTTTCATATTCAATCCACGCACCACGGTTTGGTATAACCTGATTTTCATAAAGTTCCTCACCAAGTTTATCATACTCTTTTTTAAAGTAAATACCAGGAGCACGAACAAGCTGAGAAACCACTGCACGCTCGGCACCGTTGATGATAAATGTGCCTTGGTCTGTCATCAAAGGAAAATCGCCCATAAAGATTTCCTGTTCCTTAATGTCTTTAACTACATTTAGGTCAGAATCTTCTTTAGTTGTAAGACGAACTTTCACCCTTAATGCGGTTGAATAAGTAGCATCTCTGTCTTTGCTTTCTTCCACGGAATACTTGGGCTCACTGTCCAAGGAGTACCCTACGAATTCAAGTGTCATCTTACCTGTAAAATCCGTAATACTCATGTCGCGGAATACCTCTGCCAATCCGTCAGTTAAAAACCAGTCATAAGAGCTTTTTTGCACCTCAATAAGGTTCGGCATATCGATACATTCGCCGATTTTTGAGTAACTCATTCTGACGTTTTTACCGTACTGGACGGGTTTTACCATAGGTTTTTCCATAAACGCAATCACCTCAATTTTATTTTATGGGCTAAAAACCGCACCAAATAAACAAATGCGATTATTTAATAATATAAAAATCCATATTACCCCTTATACTGCATTCTATCATTTTAGCACACATGCAATAGCTTGTCAAGAAATAATTGGAATTTTTTTAAACAAAAAAGAAAATCCGAAAATATCGGATTTTCTTTATACTTTTCTATTTAATTTAATCCCTAAAATACAAGTCCCTCGTATAGACCTTTTCTATCACATCAGATATTTCTTCGTTGTATCTGTTTGCAATTATAACGTCGGAAATTTCTTTGAATTCATTAATATCTTTTATAACACGGCTGTTAAAGAATCTTTCCTCATCCATAGTAGGCTCGTACACTACTACCTCTATACCCTTTGCCTTTATTCTTTTCATAACACCCTGAATAGAGCTTTGGCGGAAGTTATCTGAATTAGCCTTCATTGTAAGTCTGTAAATTCCTACAATTTCAGGATTTTTAGAAATAATCTGGTCTGCTATAAAGTCTTTTCTTGTTGTGTTTGAATCAACAATAGCACCAATAAGGTTTTGAGGCACATCATTATAGTTTGCTTTTAACTGTTTTGTATCTTTAGGCAAACAGTAACCGCCATACCCAAAAGACGGGTTGTTGTAATGGTTACCAATTCTGGGGTCTAAGCACACCCCTTCAATAATTGATTTGGTATCAAGACCCTTTGTTTCCGCATAAGTATCAAGCTCGTTAAAATATGCCACTCTAAGTGCAAGATATGTATTTGCAAAAAGTTTAACTGCTTCAGCTTCAGTAAGGTCGGGAAATAAAACACTGGTGCCTTCGTCAAGAGAAGCTTCCTTCAACATACCCGCAAAGGTTTCTGCAGCCTTTTCAAGACGAGCATTTCCTGAAGGAACACCCACAATAATTCTGCTTGGATGAAGATTGTCGTACAAAGCACGTCCTTCTCTTAAAAATTCGGGGCTAAACAAAATGTTATCACATTTCATTATTTCCCTTATGCCTTCTGTATAGCCTACAGGAACTGTGGACTTAATTATCATAATAGCCTCGGGATTAACCTTGATTACCTGTTCAATTACACATTCCAAAGCTGAAGTATCAAAATAATTTTTAACAGGGTCATAATTTGTAGGAACTGCCAAAACAACATATTCAGCATCTTTATATGCACTTTCCCAGTCGGTAGTTGCAACCAGATTAAGGTTTTTATTTGCAAGATAATATTCAATATCCTTATCAACAATAGGGGACTTTTTGTTATTTATCAAATCCACCTTTTCGGGAATGATGTCAACTGCCGTCACATCATACCTTTGTGAGAGTAAAACCGCCATGGATAAACCAACATAGCCTGTACCCGCTACTGCAATTTTCATAAAAAAACTCCTTTTCTTATTTTGTTTTTCCATAATCCAATTCATACTATTTATTATAAACTTTTTTAAAAAAATAGTCAATATTTTTAATTATTCATTTTTCTACAAAATAAACATTGCATCCCCAAAGCTGAAAAATCTGTAATCGTTTTTTTTAGCTACTTCATAAGCGTTCAATATATTATTTCTACCTGCAAGTGAACTAACAAGCATTAAAAGTGTAGACTCTGGCAAATGAAAATTAGTAATAAGTTTATCAACTGCCTTGAATTTGTAAGGTGGATAAATAAAAATATCCGTCCAACCAGTTGATGGCTTTAAAAAGCCATTTTCATCCGCAATAGTTTCTAATGTACGGGTTGAGGTTGTACCTACGGAAATTATCCTTCCTCCACTTTTACGAGTATTATTTATAATTTCTGCATTTTTTTCATCAAGCTCATAAAACTCACTGTGCATTTTATGTTCTTCAACCTTTTCCACCTTTACAGGACGAAACGTGCCTAACCCAACATGCAAAGTTACATACGCTATATTAACACCTTTTTCTTCTATCTTCCCAAGCAGTTCCTTTGTAAAATGTAGCCCCGCTGTAGGTGCCGCCGCAGAACCATCATGCTTTGAATAAACCGTCTGATATCGTTCTCTATCCTGAAGTTTTTCAGTGATATATGGTGGCAATGGCATTTCTCCAAGTCTGTCTAAAACCTCTTCAAAAATCCCTTCATACTCAAAACGCACAAGCCTGTTTCCATCATTTACAACATCCAAAACCTCAGCTCTTAGTTCATTACCAAACACAAAACGCCTCCCTGGTTTTGCCCTTTTACCAGGGCGTACAATAACCTCCCAGACATCCTTTTCCTTTCTGGAAAGAAGCAAAAATTCCATAGGCGAACCCGTATCCTCTCTTACACCCAAAAGACGTGCAGGTAAAACACGGCTGTTATTAAGAACAAGACAATCGCCTTTATTAAGGTAATTTATTATATTGTAAAAAACTTCATGCTTTATTTCCCCTGTTTCCTTGTTAAGCATCAAAAGTTTAGATGAATCTCTTTGCTGAAGGGGGGTTTGAGCAATAAATTTTTCAGGTAAATCATAGTAATAATCTTTTAAATCCAACTTAGTTCAATCCCTTTATAATAATGTTTTAAAATTTCTTCGTAAGTAAAACCCGCATCTGCCATACCATTTGCACCATTCTGACTTAAGCCAACAAGGTGTCCATATCCTCTGCCGTTAAAAACAAAACCGGTTACATTTCCCGACACAGTTGCAGAATATGTATAGATACTTGTCCCTTTTAACGAGATGTTATCAGTGCTTCGTTTTGTAACACCAGTTGCCGACAAAACAGAAATACTGTCAGAAAGCTTTTTTCCTTCGTATGCATAAAGAGGATCTGCCTTTTCGGATTCATATTTAGAACTTACGCTAAAAGCCTGACTCAAGGTAATTGTACCAAAAGCAAGTCTACATCCTTCACGGGTAAAATCCTTAGTCCCCTCTGTTCCTACAACTCTTAATTTAGTAGCAACTCCATGTTCTGTACTTTCAACAACTTCTATATTTTTAACAGTTCCCAGGTTATATCCTTTGTTATTCATAATTTCAGTTGCTTTTTCAACAGATATTTCTTTTTCCCAGCTACTGCCGTACACATCTTTACTTTCGTATGTATCCTCTACTGCAGTAAGGTATGGAAAATCACTACCCCATACATTTTTTACATCCTCAGTCCATCCACCAGATGTAGTAGAATACACCGCCTCAATAATACTACCATTATATTTCATAACTACACCGGCAGTTTCTCTTGCTGCACTTATAGTCTTTTCAGTTTCACCGCTTATACCGTTATATGCCTGACAATCCACCGATGCACACACATTAAATCCTCTGGAGCTGTGTTTATTTATGTTTTTCAAAACATAAGTTCTTGAACATACTGCCTGTGATTTTAGTGCCTCAATATTAAACGATGGCGACATTTCTGAAGAAACTACCGAAGCAATATAATCCTCAAGTGCCACATTATTTATAACTGTAAGCAAACCGTTTGCATCTTTTCTTAAAATTATACTTCCTCTGTATTGCTTACCATCTACGGAAATTACATCTTCCGAAAAATATTCAACACTATCCACAACGTCAGCAGAATTAACCACAAACGTACCCTGAGAACTTGTAATTGTAACAGTTGATTTTGCACTGTTTCCATAATGCAAACCAACATTTATGTATGTTTCCTCTGCCGATACATTTATTGCCGTGCCTATAACCATAATACATATTAAAGTTGTATATAAAAGAAATTTCTTCACAAAAATCCCCCTTTTTATCCCTATTATATATATTCTACCACAAAATTTAGCAAAAAACTATTACAATTTTGTATCATTTAAGCTTTAAAAATATTTGACACATCTATTTAATAATGTTATTATAATAGTGTAGAATTACACATAGTGGAGGTTTATGTAAAAATGAAAAATTACAACGTAGTTATTGTAGGTGCAACAGGTATGGTAGGCCAGCGCTTTATCACTTTGCTTGCAGACCATCCCTGGTTTAATATTGTAGGCCTTGCTGCTTCAGGCAGAAGCGCAGGCAAGACTTATAAGGATGCTATCGGTTCACGTTGGGCTATGGACATTGAAATGCCTGCTAAGGTTGCCGATATGGTTGTTATGGATGCTGAGGCAGATAAAGAAAAAATTGCTTCTATGGCAGATTTTATCTTCTGTGCAGTTAATATGAAAAAAGATGAAATAAAAGCTTTGGAAGAAGAATATGCTAAACTAGAATGCCCTGTTGTTTCCAACAACTCTGCTCACCGTCATACTCCTGACGTACCAATGATTATTCCTGAAATTAATCCTGAACATGCTGAAATTATAAATGCACAGAGAAAAAGACTTGGTACAAAAAGAGGTTTTATTGCAGTTAAGTCAAACTGTTCTATTCAAA
>JAZSRE010000181.1:0-2288 GCA_045538345.1 Clostridia bacterium | reverse complement strand
CGCCTCCTGAGGAACTTCAACAGATCCCACCTGGCGCATACGCTTTTTACCTTCCTTTTGTTTTTCCAAAAGCTTTTTCTTACGGGTTATATCACCGCCGTAGCATTTTGCCAAAACGTCTTTTCTCATAGCCTTTACGGTTTCACGGGCAATAATCTTGTTACCGATAGCCGCCTGAATAGGAATTTCAAAAAGCTGTCTTGGAATAGACGCCTTTAACTTTTCGGCAATTTTTCTACCACGGTCATAAGCTCGGTCCTGATGTACAATTAAGCTCAGCGCATCAACCATTTCACCATTAAGGAGCATATCAAGCTTAACAAGAGGTGCTCTTTTATAACCGCAAAGCTCGTAGTCGAAAGATGCATATCCCTTTGTGCGTGATTTTAGGGCATCAAAAAAGTCATATATAATTTCATTAAGCGGAAGTTCGTAGTGAATAGAAACTCGTGTATCGTCAAGATATTTCATATCTATAAATATACCACGTCGTTCCTGACAAAGCTCCATAATATTGCCTGTATAGTCCGTAGGCGACATTATGTTTGCACTCACAAAAGGTTCCTCCATATAATCTATTTCCGAAAGTGAGGGCAAGTTTGTTGGGTTTGCAACCTCTATCTTTTCACCATTTGTTTTATATACATTGTAAATAACACTTGGTGCAGTTGTAACAAGGTCAAGGTTAAATTCACGTTCTAATCTTTCCTGAATAATTTCCATATGCAAAAGTCCAAGAAAACCGCAACGGAATCCAAACCCTAAAGCAACTGATGTTTCAGGCTCGTAGGAAAGTGATGCGTCGTTAAGCTGGAGTCTTCCCAAAGCCTCACGCAAATCATCATACCTTGCACCGTCTGCAGGATAAATACCGCAAAACACCATAGAATTAACCTTTTTATAGCCGGGCAAAGGCTCTTTGCAAGGTCTTTCGGCGTTTGTAACAGTATCACCAACCTGAGTATCTGCAATACTCTTCATACTTGCGGCAATGTAACCAACCTCACCTGTTTTAAGTTCTAAAGAAGGTGACATACCATTAGGGTTAAGATGCCCAACCTCTACAACATCAAAAACTTTGCCGTTTGACATCATCTTAATTTTCTGACCGGGTTTAAGTGAACCATTAAACACTCGGCAATATACAATAACGCCCTTGTAAGAGTCATAGTAGGAATCAAAAATAAGTGCCTGCAAAGGCTCTTCTATATCACCCTTTGGTGCAGGAATATTTTTAACAACCGCCTCTAAAACATCCTCAATATTAAGCCCCATTTTTGCAGAAATAAGCGGTGCCTCATCAGCAGGTATGCCTATAACATCTTCAATTTCATTTTTAACATAGTCAGGTCTTGCACTGGGCAAATCTATTTTGTTTATAACAGGAACAACCTCAAGGTTGTGGTCAATTGCAAGGTAAGTATTTGCCAAAGTCTGTGCCTCTATACCCTGTGCGGCATCTACTACAAGTATAGCACCCTCACAGGCCGCAAGGCTACGTGAAACCTCGTAGTTAAAGTCTACATGCCCCGGTGTGTCAATAAGGTTTAAGACATACTCTTCCCCGTCCTTTGCCTTATATGCAACCCGTACTGCACGGGCCTTTATGGTAATACCTCTTTCCCTTTCCAAATCCATGTTATCCAAAATCTGTTCTTCCATATCCCTTTCGGCAACTACACCTGTAAGTTCCAAAAGTCTGTCGGCAAGGGTACTTTTACCATGATCTATATGAGCAATTATACAAAAATTACGAATTTTATCCTGATAATCAGCCATATTTACCTCCATAAAATATTACTACATTATAGTATACCATAACTTATATGTGAATTTCAAACATTTTCTTGACTAAAACAGAAATTTTTTATATACTAAACAAAGAGGTGATTATATGAAGAGTGCTACAATCACACCTTCAAAACTTAATGGAAGAATAGAAATTCCCTCTTCCAAGTCTCTTTGCCATCGTGCAATTATCTGTGCATCACTTGCAAAAGGAAAATCCATACTTACAAACATTCACAATTCTGATGATATACAAACAACCATAAACGCAGTAAAATCAATGGGTGCGGAGGTTAAAAGTTTAGGAAACGGCAGATACTCCATTGACGGCACAAATACAATGGAAACTGACGATATAATAAAAATCGACTGTCGCGGTTCAGGAAGTACATTGCGTTTTTTAATACCTCTTGCCTACAAAGCAAAAAACGACGTAGTATTCACAGGCCGTGAAAGACTTGAAAAAAGGTCATTAAAAACATAAAGTCGGATCGTAGCCA
>JAZSRE010000004.1:0-1741 GCA_045538345.1 Clostridia bacterium | reverse complement strand
GTACTTTCTGCCACGGCGTATTTCACGTTGTACAAATTTCATACAATCATCCACAATATATCGTATCGGCCTGTCGGCAATATTTGTAAGCTGTGCATTGTCCTTTGCGTGTGCAACAATGCCCTTTGATGCATCAACATGACACACAGATGCCCCTGCACAGGATGCCGCAACGGTTGCACCGCCTGTGTATGCAAAAAGGTTAAGTACATTTATCGGTCTTCCTGCATTTCTGATTAAATTATCCGCCCACTGCCAGTTAACAAGTTGTTCGGGAAACAATCCCATATGCTTAAAATTCATAGGTTTTATTTTAAATTTGTAATCCCCCTGTGAAATTGTCCAACTTTCAGGCAAATCCTTAAAAAACTGCCACTGACCTCCGCCGCTGTTGCTACGGTTGTATCTGCCGTCAGCTTTTTTCCAAAGAGGATTGTTGCTTTTACTTCCCCACACTGCCTGAGGGTCAGGTCTTACAAACACATACTTGCCCCATCTTTCAAGTCTTTGACCGTCTGCCGCATCTAATAATTCATAATCTTTCCAATCACTGCTGTACCACATATATTAACTCCTAAAAATACAAAATAATTAACAATTTATTATACTACATAAATCAATTTTTTTCAATAGGTATACCGTCGCATAATTTTACAAATGTGTTTTTAGAATGCAAAATAATCACACTTATTTTCTTTACACTAATTATATATAAAAAAAGTAATAATTGCAATACAAACACGCATAAAATTTAATATTAATTCTTTTAAATACGGGGTGCTTTTTATGCTGTTTATAATCCGCAAAACACAAATAATTCTTTGTTGTGCAGTAGTATTCATTTTTATTCTTTCACTATCCGCATACAACTACGCCTCAAACAAACCTGTGCCACAGACCAACGCTGATATTCTTGTCGTAGATGCAGGTCATGGAGGTATGGACGGCGGTGCAGTAGGAAACGAAGGCACCCTTGAAAAAGATGTTAACCTTAAGGTGGCTCTTTTTCTCAAAGAAATTGCCGAAAAAAACGGTAAGCAGGTAATACTTACAAGAAGCGAAGATGTGTCATTACACACTACCGACAGTAAAAAAGTAAGAGACCAGAAAAGGTCAGACCTTGAAAACAGGCGCAGCATTTTACAAAATAACAGCCAGGGAATTTTTATAAGTATCCATATGAATAAATACGACAGCAAAACAGTAAGAGGCGCCCAGGTTTTTTATGCTGATAACGATTCAAGCAGGAATCTTGCAAACAAAATACAAGCTTCACTCATAAACGGTCTTGCAGATGGTAACAAAAGAGTTGCAAAGCCTGCCCCATCAAACCTCTATATCTTTAAAGGTTGCAACTCAACTGCAGTAGTTGCAGAATGTGGCTTTTTATCCTGCCCCGAGGAAGAAAAACTCCTTAGCGATACCCAGTATCAAAAAAAGCTTGCACAATGTATATATAACGGAATATACAATTAAAAAAGGCGGGATATCCCGCCTTTTTTAAAGATAAAATGAATGATTGTTTATTGTAGTATAATATTTTCTGTTGTTTACAATCCAAAAATTTGTGGCAATTTTTTTATTGAGAAAATACAAACTGTTTCCCACATAATTTTCTCCATACACCGCACGTTTTGCCGAATATACGCTTTTTAAAGACGGTGTATTGTAAATGGCACCGTTGGCAACAGGTTGAAACTGCACACCATGGTTTCGGTCAAAAATCACTCCATACATTGTA